>DDCS01000022.1:17768-22125 GCA_002335345.1 Flavobacteriaceae bacterium UBA2000
TTCATGTCAAAATGAGCTCCAAAGTGACAAATGGATGAACACTTTGTTTGGGAAAGTACAGTGTTCCACCAGTTTCTTGATAGCCGCGAGAGGCGTAAAATTTGAGATTCCGCGGGTTTTGACTGAACGTATCAAGCCGAACCGAGGCACAGGCCAATTCTCGAGCATGATTTTCGGCAAAGTCCATTAACGCACGGGCGACATTTTTCTTTTGGTGTTCTGGGTGCACGGCCAAACGATGAACATAAAGATGCTTGGAGTTTGGCGTAATCCACGGGGTGCTTTCATACTCAGGATCCATTTCCGTGTAAAATGAGACACAGCCCATGGGATGTCCATTAATCTCATAGACCCATAAGGCATTGCGATTGAAGTCGGAGACAAAAGCTTCAAGACTGGGATAGTGCTCGTTCCATTGGTAAATGCCTTGGCGAATCATATGCGCTCCGCAGGCTCTGGTGAGCGCCAGGAGCACCTTCACATCATTGTCTAGTGCGGGTCGAATCATGTTGCTAAACTACAAAATGATCGCTCTATTTTAATTCGTGGATAAATGATAATTATCAAATCAGGAAACTAAAGGCTTATCCTTGTAACTCGAGAATTTTTATTATTTTCGCAGACACTTTACGGGGATGTAGCTCAGCTGGCTAGAGTGCTTGACTGGCAGTCAAGAGGTCGTGGGTTCGAGTCCCATCTTCTCCACAAAAGTTTAAAGCCTTGCAGTGTTGCAGGGCTTTTTTAATTTTGAAATAACTTACCCCCTAAATTAAGCAAAATCTTGGCACTTATTTGGCACTAATTCAATTTGAGTAGGAAATTCCCAAAATAAAAGACGGATTAAAAATACCCAGATATAGATTTTGATTAAATTGAGGACTTAAAACAAGTCAATATGAAAACAATATTTTTTATCACAATGTTTATGAGCGTGTCTTTTAGCGTAAACGCTCAATGGGGTTTTACAGCCAACTATCTAACGGCAACACCTAATCTTGAATATGATGGATTTTCCATTGACGGAGAGTCTTACTCTGGCTTTGGAGTAGGCGTAACATACCTGTTAGATGTCACAGGGGAGATTCAAGCGAGACCAGAGCTTATTTATATTAATTACAGTACATCTGAATTCTCTTCAAGCTACTCGACTTTGACGCTTCCTTTACCACTCATATATACCGTTACCGATGATTTAAATATTCAGGCAGGACCTTCTTTAACCTATGCGCTCGACGAGATTTCAGATAATGATATTGACAATTCAAGTTCGTCAATCGGATTTGTTTTGGGGGCAGGTTACTCGTTTTCGGAAAAGGTATATGGACAGATACGATATATTCCACAGCTGACAAATTCAGTAAACGACCCAGATGCAAGTTTAAAAATTAATAACCTCGTGTTCACAGTGGGCTATAATCTTTAGGATTTTACTGGAGCAAAAAACTAAATAATGAAAAAACTACTCTACCTCTTTTTAGCACTAACAATTATCTCTTGTGGAGGAGATGATGATAGTGGAAACACAAACAACAATAGTAGCAATCTGACCATTAATCCTCCAAGTTGGATACAGGGAACTTATTTGCAAGAAGTCGCTGGACAAACCTTGCCTCAAGGATATGAATTTAAACCCGATGATTTCTGCTCGGTGTTTAGTAATATGGCAACTTGTTATCAAGCGCAATTAGATTTATATGGCGATACTGCGAATTTTGAAACTGATGTTTACGAAGAAATAGACAGTAACAGATATTTTATTGAAATTACGCTTGGCGTGACTATTTATGATTTCGAGTTTGAGAAGGTTTCAAGCACCAGCATAAGACAAATACTGCCGACAGGGGAAGCGACCTATATACTTCAATAAACCATAGGCATATCCTCTTCTTTTAGTTCAGCCAATTTTTTCCCTTGCAATCGTACGCCCTGAGATGCCTAAACTTAATGTAGCTTTAGTCAACTAATCTCAGAGGCCAAATGGACAGCAGTTTACTGATTATCCTTATTTGTGTTTGTGGCGGCGGGTTAATAATCATTCTGAGCACTATGAATAAAAAGAAATAGCACCCCATGGAGCAATTAAATGTATTGGGTAATCCGCTCGCATTATGTTGTACTTCTCCTATGACGGGAGCGTACCGAGATGGATATTGTAATACAGGGGCCAATGATTTTGGCACGCATACGGTCTGTGCTATTATTACAGATGAGTTTTTACAATTCTCAAAAACAAAAGGAAACGATCTAATGTCACCAAATCCGTTGTACAATTTCAAGGGGTTGCACCCAGGAGATAAATGGTGCTTGTGTGTGTCTCGCTGGCTTGAGGCCTACAGGGCCGGATGCGCTCCTTTGGTTCTCTTAGAAGCCACCAATATCAAAACACTAGATTACATTAGTTTTGAAAAATTGTTAGCGTTTAAAGCGTGATTAGCCACAATGGAAAAAGTGCCATTTGGTGACAATCAGCATCTGAAACTATCTTTCCTGTCCGTTTAGAATTTAGCGTACCACAAAATTCATGTTGGCACTTCCTTTGTCCCCCTCGACTGAAAGGAAATAGGTTCCTGAAGCTAAACTTACAGGAATGTCTAACGAATTACCTTCAAATGAGCCTGTCATTAAGACGCGTCCTGTGGTGCTGTAAATGGTAAACTTACCCGATTGTGCCTGAGAAAGTTGTACATGCATGCTGTCTTGACTTTTTACAGGATTCGGATAAAGGGCTATGTCAAGAGCGTTAGGCGTGCCAACATTTAAGACATTACATTCCATCGGTTCAGGATCAAATCCAGTAGGGAATGCCGCTTCAAAAGTCTCCACTCCCGTAAGGGGCCAAATATCAAGGTTAATGATCGTGTTTTCGGGACTGATCAAACAAAAGGTTGGGTAAGCGTTTACACCAAAGTTATTATCTACGGCCTCACCACCGCCTTCATTACTCACTGCTGGAGCATGATTAAAAGGACCACCAAAGGTTTCCTCATATTGGATTACCTGCTGATCATTGTCAAAGCCGTTATTAATTGATAAGCAATACACCTGGCCTTCATTACAGCCGTATCGGTCATGGAATTCATTATAGGTCGCCTGCCAAGTCTGACATGGACCACACTCTACAAAGAAAAAGTCCAAGAACACATATTTTCCTGAAGCCGTAATGCTGTACAGATTGTGCTCATTACCTTCTGTATCGATAACCGTGAAGTCATCTACAGTATCGCCAACATTATAATTTGTGACTTGTGCGTTGGCTGACAAAGAAAGACTCATCAGTCCAAAAAATAAGAGTAGTTTTTTCATAAAATAGAGGTTCAAGTAAATATCTTTTTTAAGACAGACGGCCGTTTTAGGCGGCAGAAAGTTTTTTAAAGATAGTGAATTGCGGAATACTAATTTATCGCACGATAAATTGTTTCCGAGCGGTCCCTTTGGCAGTAGTAACAACAATAAAATAGGCCCCTGAAGCTAAATTGTTTATTTGCACTTGGAAATCATTAGATTCGGCGCCCTGCTTGACGATCGCCCCCTGAGCGGAATAAATGGTATAATGCTCAATGCGCTCAGGTGCGTCAATAGTGAAATGATTCAACGCGGGATTTGGGTAAATCTTTATACCCAATATGGCCTCGGAGTCATTTATTGCGCTTGGATTTGACGCCGATAAATTATAAAAAGCATTAGCAAAGGAGTAATTATCGACCTGCAGTTCATAAAAATAGTTGTCGTTAGTTATGGCGGTTGAGGCGATAACATTGGCATTGGAAGCATCCACTAACTTCAAGTAACCGCCAGTTTCATTTTGAACCCGAACGATATAGGTTTGGGTCTGTTGATCAAAACACAAACCCCCTAAAGCATAGCCGGGAATAAAGCCGCTGACTACAGCGCTTTGAGGATCAATTACCGTTGAGACTCCAGTGGTTAAATCGATTTCAGCCAAGCGCAAATCGGTATAATACGTTTGATAAGTTTGGCTGTAATTGTCGTAGTCTTTGTCTTGGTATAATCCGTAAAGTTTGCCTCCATTTTGGTTGTTAAATTCTAAGGCAGAATATCGGTCGTCATTTTGCCAAATGGTTGGCGAATTTAAAATAGTGCCCGTGGCGGCATCAATACTATAGAGCTTATATTGGTTTGTGTCAACTCCGATAAAAATATAGGTGCCCGTGTTTGAGTCAAAGGTAGAATTCCCAATGGCTACGGCCTCAACCCCAGGTAGGATCGCGATAGAAGAAACCAGGCCGGTGGTTAAATCGATTTCTCCAAAATGTTCTGCAGATCCATCCCACCAAAGACCATAGGCCTTTTGGGTCTGTAAATCATACTCCATTTCAATGGCCTGAATCGCACTAAA
>DDCS01000092.1:0-219 GCA_002335345.1 Flavobacteriaceae bacterium UBA2000
CGTAAGGTTCTTTTACCAAAGCCAGAAGGCTATGTTGAGCGCCCGCCGCGTGATGATAGACGCTCTGGTGGACGTGGACGCGATCAACGCGGGGGACGAGACAATCGCTCTGGTCGTGATGGTCGTGACGGACGTCAAAATCGCGATGATCGCTCTGATCGCTCTGACCGTTCGGATCGCAACAATAGTGAGGATTAATTCCTCCAAAATTTTAGGCCA
>DDCS01000092.1:252-9217 GCA_002335345.1 Flavobacteriaceae bacterium UBA2000
CCCATGATTATGAGCCCATGATTAAATCACACCCAAATACAAGGACCAGTAAAAATATTTTGACCGAATTGTCAAAAAAGAACAACTCATCTGTAACATTTTTCACATTCCTGCGTATAACTCAGTACATGACTTCTTTAAACCTCATTCTATAACCTTTCATGAGACAGTTAAAAATCACCAAGCAGGTCACCAATAGAGAGACCGCATCACTTGACAAATACCTTCAAGAAATTGGAAAAGTTGATCTAATTACCGCCGACGAGGAGGTTGAATTAGCCCAGCGGATTAAAGCCGGAGATCAGCGCGCCCTAGAGAAGCTCACCAAAGCAAATTTGCGTTTTGTGGTTTCTGTGGCGAAGCAATACCAAAACCAAGGCTTAACACTCCCTGACTTAATCAATGAAGGAAATTTAGGGCTCATCAAAGCAGCACAGCGTTTTGACGAAACTCGTGGATTCAAGTTTATCTCTTACGCCGTATGGTGGATTAGACAGTCTATATTGCAGGCCCTAGCCGAGCAATCACGTATCGTTCGCTTACCGCTTAACAAAATTGGAAGCATCAATAAAATCAACAAGACCTATGCCTTTTTGGAGCAAGCTCATGAGCGCCCGCCTTCTGCCGAAGAAATAGCCAAAGAGCTCGATATGACCATTAATGACGTGAAAGAATCCATGAAGAATTCTGGGCGTCACGTCTCTATGGATGCCCCTTTGGTTGAGGGAGAAGATTCAAACCTATACGACGTTCTGCGCAGTGGCGAGTCTCCTAATCCTGATCGTACCTTATTACACGAATCACTGAGAACAGAAATAGAGCGCGCCCTCGAAACCTTAACCCCTCGTGAGGCCGATGTGATCCGTTTGTACTTTGGTTTAGGCAATCAACACCCGATGACCTTAGAAGAAATTGGAGAGACCTTTGACTTGACGCGTGAACGCGTTCGTCAAATCAAAGAAAAAGCGATTCGCCGATTGAAGCATACCTCTAGAAGTAAAATTCTTAAAACATATTTGGGTTAATCCTCTTTCAGCGGCTCAAGCGATTAATTTAAGCCTGCCGCTGAGATATAGTAATGAACAGTTTTATACTGTTTGTTTTTGATTGATGAGAACCTCCGGGACATTCCCGGAGGTTTTTTATTACAAAAGACTGTGATTTTGTACTTTTACCAAAACTTCTCACATGGCCCAAACCCTCATTGCCCCTTCAGTTTTAGCAGCAGACTTTGCCAATTTACAGCGCGACGTTACCATGATTAATCAAAGTATGGCCGATTGGTTTCATATTGATATTATGGATGGAGTCTTTGTGCCCAATATCAGTTTTGGCATGCCGGTGCTCAAGGCCATTGGCACTCACGCCCAGAAACCCTTGGATGTGCATTTGATGATTGTAGACCCTGATCGGTATATTCAAACTTTTGCTGAATTGGGTGCAGCAATTCTCACCGTGCACTACGAAGCCTGCACCCATTTGCATCGCAGCCTACAAGCCATAAAACAGCAGGGCATGAAGGCTGGAGTCGCACTGAATCCGCATACCCCTGTATCGCTTTTGAAAGACGTTTTGGGTGATCTAGATTTGGTTTGTCTCATGAGTGTAAACCCAGGATTTGGCGGTCAAAAGTTCATTGAGCATACCTACCAAAAGGTTCGCGAACTCAACAGCCTACGCCAGGAACAAAATGCAAATTTTTTAATCGAAATAGACGGCGGGGTGACCAGTGACAATGCACTCGCTTTAAAGGAGGCCGGGGCCGATGTACTCGTAGCCGGTAGTTTTGTGTTCAATGCAGAAGACCCATTAGCCACCGTTGCCCATCTCAAAAAGATAACTCAATAGCCTCTATGCCAGACAAAAAAGACGTACTCATCATTGGGGGAGGCCCAATCGGTTTAGCTTGTGGTCTGGCTTGTCTTGAAAATCAGCTTAGTTTTACAATCATAGAAAAAGGCGTTCTGGTTAATTCTATCTATAATTATCCACGCAACATGAGGTTCTTTTCAACCTCGGACAAACTTGAAATTGGCGGTATTCCCTTTATTAGCGCACAACCTAAACCGAATCGAGATGAAGCTCTTGCTTATTACGGACGCATTGGTGAAAAACTAAAATCAAATCTCGCCCTTTACGAATCAGTACAAAGCATACAAGGCGTGGATCAAGATTATCACGTCATTACAGATAAACAAGTCCACTGTGGACGAAAAGTAATTCTCGCTACTGGCTTTTACGATCTTCCGAAAATGCTCAATGTCCCGGGTGAACTCAGTTCCAAAGTACGGCATTACTTCAGTGAGGGACATCCGTATGCGTTTAAAAACACCATCGTCGTGGGCGCAAGTAACTCAGCCGTAGACGCAGCTTTAGAAATATTTCGCAAAGGAGGGACGGTCACCATGATCGTGCGCGGGGCGTCCATTGGAGAACGCGTGAAATATTGGGTTAAGCCCGATATCGAAAATCGCATCGCCGAAGGAAGTATTAAAGCATATTTTAAGAGTCAGATCACCGCGATTCATCCTGACCATGTCACCATTAAGACCCCGGAAGGAGAAAAAGTACTAGAGAATGACTTTGTTCTAGCCCTGACCGGCTATCGACCGAATCTCAGCTTTTTAAAAGAAAATGGCATCACCATTGAGGAAGAAGAATTTCAAAAACCAAAATACAATCCCGAGACCATGGAATCGAATCGACCCGGGCTTTATTTAGCTGGAGTGATCTGCGGGGGGTTACAAACACATTTATGGTTTATCGAGAATTCTAGAGTTCACGCCACCCAAATCATAGCGCATATACGAACCAAAGGATAATGCAGTAAACGCTAACGAGGGCCTTTCAAAACCACTGAAAAAAAGGCCAAGGATTTAATCGACCTTTTTGTATATTCGCCCCGAAAATTAGGATCAAAAAAAGCGGTCTTAGTAATTCAATGGCCCAGTAGTTCAACTGGATATACTTGCAAAAACTCAGTAAAAACAGCATCAAAACCCATATAAATAAAGGGATTAGGGTTCAGCCTCATCCATACACTACCTACACAATATCAACACACTTCAGGATATTTTCAGGATTTTTCGCTTGTTTTCATGATATTTTCAGGATATCTTTGAAGCATGAATTTTATCCATTTCAAACCGAAATTTCAGAAAAAGCAATCCCTTTATTCACCGGATGATCAGGTGCACATTTACGCTTACTTNNGGGTTCGAATCCTCCCTGGGTCACATCAAGCACAAAACCACGCCATCGGGCGTGGTTCTTTGTTTTTCGAAGTAAACACAAACCGAAGGTTATGGGTTTACGCACAAAAAAAGCAAGCCCGAGTGGCTTGCTTTTTTTCATTTTGCACTTGTCCTGACAGCTTTATTTAATCGACATTATCGTGCAAAAAACTATTATTGGAACGCAAATCAAGGTCATCATCATCGAGATTCACTGTAGTTCTAGACAACTGGTCCTCCTGAGCTTTAGCATCATCTAACTCAATACCCATGCGCTTATACGCCGGTTGACGCTCAATTTCATCAATCTTGGAGGCGCTATTTCTGAATTTGTAATTAAACTCCTTCATCTTCCGCTTACGCTCCTCGGTACGTTCTCTTAAAAGTTGAGCAATTGGCGCATTAAGCGGATCTAAAGACCCTGGATTTTCAGCAGGGGCTTCTTCAGGAGCCACCTTAGTTTTAAGGGTCATCGACGCTTCAATAGTGGCCTCTTGGTCCACTGCAACTTCAGTCTCAATCGCGGCTTCTTTTTCATCTTCAAGCACATAGCGAATTGTTCCTTGTTCTGCAGGGGCGTGCTCTGCCACGGGCATCTCATATTCTGGATGTTCTTCAGCGGCGCTCAATTCTTCATAAACGAGTTCCTCGGCATGAACTTCTATAGCCAATATTTCCTCTGGGGTTTGCTGATTTATCGGCAAGTCAAACATCAACATTTGATCATCAACCGATTTGTTTTCTTCAGCAAAATTTTCAACGGGTGCATGGTCTTGCTCTAGGGCCTCATCCACACAGACAATTTCAAAATCATGAACTTCGATCTCATTGACCACGACTTGTTGAAATTCTGCCAAATAATTAATATCCACGTGTTCTGCTTGAACCGGTATATTTCGGATTAACTCCGTCGTGGGAATATAATCCTCAAAAGGGGACTCAAACGCTGCGTTGGCCGGCACGTTTTCTACACTGTCGTCAGGAGATATTTCATCCTGCAAGGAGCTTTGGGTATTCTCTTTAGCCGTAAAAGGCTCTGAATCATCGTCTTCAAAAAGCGTATGACGAATCACCGGGGGCTCCTGCGTCTTTGGTGAAGGACGCAAAGACTCCACCGAGGCTTCTTTAATAACCGTTTGTTTCGGTAGATTATCCGTACTTAGATCATAGGCGGCACGCTGTTCCTCTTCTAAGGTGTGAATGATTTTTTTTGCCTCCGTATGAACGATATGATTCTGTTGTTCCGGATCGAAGCCCGTTGCGATCACGGTAATGGCAATGGCACCCTGGAGCGCCTCGTCTTCACCCACACCCATAATGATATTGGCACTATAGCCCGCTTCATCCTGGATATAATCGCTGATTTCACCGATTTCATCTATGGTAATTTCTTCAGAACCACTGACAATCAGAAGCAATACATTTTTCGCTCCTTTGATTTTGTTATCATTTAGAAGTGGCGAGTCGAGTGATTTTGAAATGGCTTCTTTGGCTCTATTAGACCCAATAGCCGTAGCGCTTCCCATGATCGCGGTACCACTATTGGCCAAAACAGTCTTGGCATCACGCAAGTCAATGTTTTGCGTGTAGTGATGGGTTATTACTTCAGCAATCCCACGGGCGGCTGTGGCCAGCACTTCGTCTGCCTTAGAAAACCCGGCCTTAAAGCCTAGATTCCCATAAACTTCACGGAGCTTATTGTTATTTACAACGATTAAAGAATCTACATTTTTTCGTAGATTTTCAATTCCAATTTGTGCTTGATCGTTACGCAGTTTGCCTTCAAATTGGAAAGGCATGGTCACGATTCCAACCGTTAAAACATCCAATTCTCGGGCCATTTGCGCAATGATCGGCGCAGCACCTGTCCCTGTGCCCCCACCCATTCCAGCGGTGATAAAAATCATTTTGGTATTCGTAGAAAGCATGGCGCGAATTTCTTCTACGGATTCAACGGCTGCTTGTTCGCCGATTTTAGGGTTAGCCCCTGCACCTAGCCCTTCGGTCAATGACACACCAAGCTGAATTTTTACGGGCACGGCACTATTTTCCAAGGCTTGCGCATCGGTATTGCAAATGACAAAATCAACGCCTTTTATGCCTTGGCTAAACATGTGGTTGATTGCATTACTCCCACCGCCACCGACACCGATGACTTTTATGACATTCGATTGATTTTTGGGAAGGTCAAATGAGATATTATCAAACTCTTGGTGGCTCATAAAGGTTGTTTTTTTGGAACAATAATTATTCTGCGTTATCTAAAAATTCTTTAAACTTATCGGCCCACTTATCGAAAAATCCGCGTGATTCATTTTGTGGCTGTACCCCTTCTTCTTTGGGCTCCTGAACTTCAGTGACCTCTGGGTCTTGTTCTCCCTGAGACTGAAGCGCTTCTTTTAATTTAGCTGAGGAATGCTTGCGGTTTTTCTCATTCAAACTCGTCAAGACCAGACCGACCGCTGTGGCATACATTGGACTGGTCGTTTCGCTATCGCTATCTCCAGCTAAGTGCTCGTTGGGATAACCAATACGCGTGTCCATTCCGGTGATGTATTCGACCAATTGCTTTAAATGGCGCAATTGAGACCCTCCGCCCGTGAGAACAATACCCGCAATGAGTTTTTTCTTTTGTTCTTCATGACCGTAATTTCTGATTTCCAAATACACTTGCTCTATGATTTCCACCACACGAGCATGGATGATTTTAGAAAGATTCTTAAGGCTAATTTCCTTAGGATCTCGACCCCGTAATCCAGGAATCGAGACAATTTCGTTGTCTTTGTTTTCTCCTGGCCAGGCAGATCCAAATTTTATCTTGAGTAATTCCGCTTGTTTCTCGATGATTGAACACCCTTCTTTGATGTCTTCAGTGATCACATTTCCGCCAAATGGAATGACGGCCGTATGGCGGATAATACCGTCTTTAAAAATGGCCAAATCTGTGGTCCCTCCACCAATATCAATCAAGGCCACTCCCGCTTCCTTTTCCTCTTGACTTAACACCGCATTGGACGAAGCCAAAGGCTCTAAAGTAATTCCTGAAAGATCAAGACCGGAACTTTTCACACAACGACCGATATTTCGAATGGAAGAAACTTGGCCTACGACCACATGAAAGTTGGCCTCTAAGCGCCCACCGTACATGCCAATGGGTTCTTTAATTTCGGCTTGACCATCGACCTTAAAATCTTGGGGCAATACATGAATAATCTCTTCCCCAGGCAACATCACCAGTTTGTGCACCTGATTACAGAGTCGATCGATGTCTTCATCTTGAATGACCTCGTCACTGTTGTTTCGCGTGATGTAATCGCTATGTTGCAAGCTGCGAATGTGCTGGCCGGCGATCCCGACCACGACATCGCTTATGGTCATTCCAGAACTACTTTCAGCATCTTGTACCGCTTGTTGTATTGATTGAATGGTCTGGGTAATGTTATTGACCACCCCGCGATGAACACCAAGACTTTTGGATTTTCCAATACCCAAAATCTCCATCTTGCCAAATTCATTTTTACGACCGATCATCGCCACAATCTTTGTGGTTCCTATATCCAGACCTACGGCAATGTTTTCTTGTTCCATGACTTTACTCGGTGGCGACCACCTGATTAATAAATCTCAAATCCACTTTTTTGAATTGCTTTTGCTCTTGTTCTTTTCGCATATTTTGATAAAATGCTTTAAAATTTCGAAACTTTTCAGTCACGTCAGAAACGGGACCTAAAAGCAATTTGTATTTTTCTTGACGCAGTTCTAATAGAATATTTCCTTGTGCATCTACAGCCACCTCAGTAATCATAGGTTCAAGAAATGCGTCTTGGCCGATGATTAACAGTAACTTTTTCAAGGCATCTAAATGCAACAAAACCTCACCAGTTACGATAGGCACTCGGGCGGTGTACAGGTTTGAAAGCGGCATTGTTTGTCCTTGTTCATCGATATAAAAACCAGGACTACCCAAGACCCGACCAATAGGTTTTTTGGTCTGAATATTCGCCCCAATTTCTCCATCAATTGAGATAAAAACCTGAGCCTGATACACCATAGGATGCTGCACCAATCGGGCCTCCATCTCTTTCAAAACTAAAGTTTCTTTGGGGATACTCGCCAGAGGCACTTTATTTTGTATTAACAATTTATTAACCGAGTCTAGGGCAATAAATGGCTGTGGATTGCCCACAAATTGAACCGATAAATCGCGGCATGTTCTTTCAGAATTACGTTTTTGCGCAAATCCCATTAAAAAGAGCAGTAAGCTCCCAATAAAAATCATTTTAATCGCAAACCAATAGCGCTTCATCAAATCAATTTTTGTTTTAACGATTGAACTTCTAAACCGATATCTCCTGCCCCTGCGACAATAAATATTGACGAAGGTGCTTCAGTGAACGTAGCTATAGCCCTTGACGCCGTCATCGCCTGAACCCTTTGGGGATCACACAGACCAGCCAACCAATCGCTGTCGACCCCGGGAATGGGCAATTCACGCGCCGGATAGATCGGCATTAACAAAACACGATCAAATGCACTCAGCACTTGAGCAAAATCATGGGCAAAATCACGCGTTCGACTGAACAAATGCGGTTGAAAAAGTAAGATATGTGGTTGATCGGGATAAAATTCTTGCACACCTTGTAACAGCGCGCGCAGCTCAGTAGGATGATGGGCATAATCATCGATCAGTATTTTATTATCCGCTAATTTGTACTGATTAAATCGCCTGTGAATCCCTTTAAAATTCAACAAACTCTTAGCGACCTGATCTCTTGTTAATCCAAAGGAACGCGCCATAGCCACTGCCATTATTACATTCATCAAATTGTGACGACCGGGTAATGGTCCACTTAGGCTACTCCATTGCTCCTCCCCAAAGTTGAGATTAAAGCAGTAGGCCCCACTTTTCACTTCAATCCGCTCAGCACTTATTTCACCTTGACCCCCAAGGCCGATACCGATCCCATTAAAAGCCAATCCTTCTGCCATGAATAGATCGCTAGGCGCTAATGTGTGGGCAAACAATTCAAAGGCCGCAACAAAAGTCTCTTTGTCTTGATAAATATCTAAATGATCGGGATCCACACTAGTGATGCAGGCCAAATGGGGCTTAATCCATAAAAATGAACGGTCAAATTCATCCGCTTCTACAACGCAAAAATCAGGGGTTTCCCCCGAGGCCAAATTCAATTCTAGACCCTCTGATAAAATGAAGTTAGACTGATAGTTTTGGGCAATACCGCCTAAAAATGCTATACCCTTTTTCCCTGCATCAATAAGTAGATGGGCCAAAATTGCCGAGGTGGTTGTTTTTCCATGAGTACCGGCTACCGCGAGGACTTTTTTTGATTCAGCACTGATAGAACCCAGGAGCTCCGCGCGTTTAACTATCTCAAATCCGCTGGCCTTTGCCGCCCTCATCCAAGGGTCATTTTGGCCGACGGCTGGGGTCCAAATAATGAGGGTCTCTTTGCTTCTGCCAGGATCAAACCATGACCTAATAGGATCTGTCTGATGCGTTATTTGGGCACCGCGATTTTGCAATTCTTGGGTCAGTTCAGAGGCACTTCGGTCATAACCCAGCACCGCTTTTCCGCGAATCACAAGATATCGCGCCAAAGCACTCATGCCGATTCCCCCAATCCCTAGGAAAATAAAATATTGAAACCGGTTATGTCCTGAAGCAATACTCATAGTGAAAGCGCTCTTAATTGATCCACGATATCTCTTGT
>DDCS01000167.1 GCA_002335345.1 Flavobacteriaceae bacterium UBA2000
TCAAGTATATCACAATAAAAAGGTAGTAGCGCTGTTGCATCTGGGACATGTAGTACTGCATGACCCATGCCTAGTGGCCCGGTCTTAAACCCATCTATTGGGCGCCCAGGCGTAAACGGATCATCCGCCTTTTTGGGGTTCCAAATTAATTCAATCCTATTTCCTGCAGGATCGTGACACACAATTAAGTCAGCAACAAAGCGGCGATCAGCTAACGCTTTATCCCCTAAGCTTACCTCATGCCCAGCCGCTTCCAACTTAGCCGCAAAATACTGAAGGTCAGATTTTTGTTCAACCTCCCACCCAATAAATGCAAGTGTCTCACCTGGCTCATCCGATACAACCAAACGTTGAACTAGATCATCCATACGAAAGGAAAGCTGACGTCCACCGCGATCAGCAAGTTGCATTGCCAAGATCTTACCAGCAAAATATTTCCAATCATCGATACGATCTGAACGTACGCCGAGGTAACCCAAAGATTGAATTGGCATTTCTTACCTTCCTTAATCTTAAATCAGGTTACAGAACGGGCCGACACGCCAGAACTATTTCTAAAGAAAATGTCCACCATACGGACAACTACTAGATCAGAAATCAAAATGCGACAACTTTTAACAGAGTATTAGCTGGTATTTAAGGAGGTAGTATCTTTTTTGTATACCCAAATAAAAATACTAACCTGAAAGAATTACTCTCTAAAGGCCGTATCTTTCATTTTTGCGACCGGCTGCCAAAAGTATTCAAGAATTGATCGATTGCCACGAATAATATCAACGGAAGCAACCATACCTGGAAAAATAGTTACAGGAGTTTCATCATCCTCATAGATTACACTGTCAATTGAAGCATTAACTGCATAGTCTGACGTCCTTGTTTCTTCACGAAATACAGTATCAGCAGCAACTTTAGTCAAAGTACCAAGCAGATAGCCATATTTAGAGGGATCATAAGCTGTTAAACTTATCTTAACTTTTTGTCCCGGCTCAACAGTCGCAATATCTTTAGGGTCTATAAAAGCCTCAACAAGTACGTCACCACCAGTTGGGACAATTTCTGCAACGATTTCACCACCACCGACAACGGCACCAACATTGTTGTAAAATACTCTGTTAACGATGCCATCGATTGGAGAACGAATTTCAGTCTCTTTTAATCTCTGACGAATTGCGGGAAGACGTGCCTCGAGTTCAGAAATTTCACCAATAACTTCAGATCGTTCCTGATAAATATTAGTTTTATAATCCTGCTGAACCGTATCAGTTTTACTGGCGATTTGTTCAATTGCTACTTTAGTCTGAGCTTTTTCTTCAGTTAAAACCTCAAGTTCCGTAGAAATCGATGCATCCTGTCGTTCAAGCCTAAATTTTTCTGAACTACCTAATGCACCAGCCTCAACGAGTGGCAATACTTCCTTCATCTCTTCAACCAGTAAGCTCTGCATAACCTGGCGTCCAGATATTTGGGCGTCTAAGCTCATCATAGCCATTATAGTTTTTTGACGGTCTTGGTTTAAAGTTGCGAGTTCCGCGTCCAAACTGGCTTTTCGGGAAATCATGAGTTCTACCTCAGCGTCAACAAGCGCTTTCGAATACGAACTGCTCAATTTTGTAACAACAGATACTGGTTTATTTTCTAACTCCGCATCTAGCCTGACAAGTCGGATATTTAAGTTCGCAAGTCTCGCTTCCAATTCTTCCAAGACACCTGCCGCCTCAATGGGGTTGATTGTAGCAATAATTTGCCCAGAACTAACGACAGTTCCTTCCTCTACCATATAGGTGGCTATTGTACCCCGCTCAGGCGACTGCACATTTTTATTCTGACCAGCCGCAATTACCCGTCCACCGCCTCGCGTTACTAAATCCAAATGAGTGTAGTTGGCCCACACCATAAAGATTCCGAAAATTAAGGTAACCGTAAAGATCATAAAATAGTCTTTTGACCCAGATCCATCGTTTTGGCTTGGGTTCATCTTACTTAGCCTTCTGCTCTGAATGTTTTTGAAGCAACTCGAAATATGCGTCCTTCGTCCCATCCCCAACTAGTTTGCCATTATCCATAACTAGAACACGGTCGCACATGGCCACCACCGGCATCTTGTGAGTCACGACTACAAGAGTTTTTTCACCTAGGCTGGAGGAAAGGCTCGATATTACTTCAGCCTCAGTAAGCCCATCCATCGCGCTCGTGGGCTCATCAAACAGGAAGATATCTGGATTAAAAACCAGTGCACGCGCCATCATTACCGATTGCCTTTGTCCACCAGATAGGTTGCTTCCTTGATCTTGAATTAGGAAATCAAGATCCGCACTTGTTCCATCACCAATAAAATTGGCCCCCGCAGCTCTCAAACACTCAATAATATTTTGTTCACTACAGTCATCCTGTCCCATCGAAACATTATCGCGAATTGTTCCAGAAAAAAGCCAAGAATCTTGGAAAACAGTTCCAACAGTTCTAAAAAGGTCTGCGCGGGCATATTGACGGACATCAGATCCATTTATCATAATCGAACCTGTTTCAGGAGACAACAAGCCAATAATCACTTTAATTAAAGAAGTTTTTCCTGAGCCAGTGCGTCCTACAATAGCTACTTTTTCACCTTTCTTTATAGAAAGATTGAACCCGTTAAGCAGTGGTCGACCCATTTCAGATAGTTTGAGGGTAACGTTATGCAACTCTATCGCAGAATTTTGAACACTGGCAGTCATTGAAGTTGCACCACTATTGCGCATTCGCGGCGCCGACAGAAATCTAATTAAGTTTCCTCGTGCAACATAAGCCGCATTGGCCCTTCCAAGAGTTTGACCAACTTTTGCTAGCGGTCCTAGCGCCCGTCCAGACAAAATGACAACTGCAATTATCGAACCCATTGTAATTATTTGATCGGCAAATAGATGGAACCCGTATACTATGATCGCGACCTGCGCGACCTGTTGGACTATT
>DDCS01000032.1 GCA_002335345.1 Flavobacteriaceae bacterium UBA2000
TTCAAGCAGGCCTTATTTGCCATATGGCTTGGGGATAGGCCGGCCCAGGAAAGCCTCAAAGAGGAAATGCTGGGGCTATAGCAGAATCAAATCTTTGAGCTTGGGGTAATTGCATTTTGTCGAAGTTAATGGGCTTTAACCGATAGCGATATTAAATATTATTATATTTGAGAACATTTGCCCCAGTATGTTCAATCCGAATGATGTAAATATTGACCTCTTATCCGCCCGCGCACACAACCTGAGATGGGCCACCTTACCCAAGGACGTAATTCCTTTGACCGCGGCTGATCCTGATTTCCCTATGGCCCCTCCCATTAAAGAGGCGTTATTTAAATATATTGATGGAGGCTATTTAAGTTATGGCCCCGCAGAAGGTTTGGAGTCTTTTCGTGAGGCCGTAGCTAAGGACTATGAGCGTAAAAATCAAGTGACCTATGCTTCGGAATTAATTCTCCCTGTAGACAGCGCGGCTTTTGGTATTTACTTGACCTGCAAAGCAATACTTCAACCCAAAGACGAAGTAATTGTTTTTGATCCAGTAGACTTTTTATTTAAGTATTCTGTAGAACAAGTTGGGGCAAAAGCAATCACCTTCCCAACCCCACAAACTAAAGGCTTAATGGATTTTTCTGGGCTCGAGGCACTTATTACTCCCAAAACCAAACTCATTTGCCTTTGTAATCCACTTAATCCAACAGGTAAGGTCTTTACAAAATCTGAATTGTCGGCTTTAGCGGAAATTGTTGCAAAGTACCAGGACCTCATGGTTCTTTCGGATGAAATATGGAGTGATATTGTGTTTAACCCGAATAAATTCAACGCATTCTCTTCAATTGACACTGTTTTTGAGCGCACGATTACCGTAACGGGATATAGTAAATCATATGGGCTCGCAGGGCTGCGTATTGGGAGTATCCTCATGCCCAACAAAAATATCTACGACAAAATATTTGCAATGTCGCTTCATCAATCCACTGTCCACGGGGCCAATGTTCTGGGCCAAATTGCAGCGCAGGCGGCATTGAATGAAGCCCAGCCTTGGTTGGACGGTTTTGTCCGCCATTTACAAGAGATGCGCGATTTTGCCGTGACACGGCTCAATGCAATGCCCGGGGTTCAATGTCAAGCACCACAGGGCTGTTATGTTTTATTTCCTGAGATCTCCGAAACTGGTTTTTCAGCGTCGGAATTACAAAATCAGTTAATGATTAAAGCCAAAGTTGCCGTAGTACCGGGACTGCCCAAGTGGTTTGGTTCCGGGGCCGAAGGCCATATTCGGCTCAGTTTTGCGACCTCGTGGGGAATTCTAGATGAAGCTTTAGGGCGGATTCATAAATTTCTTGAGTCATGAAGATTGCAATTTTTGGAGCAGGAATAGCGGGGTTATCGGCTGCGATCTTACTTAGAAGGCAGGGTCATTACGTGAAAGTTTATGAGCGAAGTGCCCAAATGAATGACCGTGGTAATGCATTTTTAATGCATGACGAAGGACTAGATTTATTGCGCAATTTGGGAAATCATGAAGTTTTTGATCGGATGGGGGAACCCATTCAATACTTTCAAATGTTTTCTCAAAAAAACCAAGAGGTAAAAGCCATTAGACTTATGCCTTGGACTTGTTTTAAACGCGATGAGGTTATCCGCTATTTATACGATACTCTAGGAGAGGAATCCATTGTCCATGGACATGAGTTTGATTCATTTCACTGGAATGGCCAAAAGATCGAGAAGGGCATTTTTGCTAATGGTGAAATGGTCGAAGCAGATTTATTTGTTGGCGCCGATGGCTTGCATTCTAAAGTGCGAAAAGGGCTTTTTGGATCCACCCAATTTTCTCCAATATACACGTTTGAATTACTTGGCTTTGTTCAAGACTCGAAAAAATACAACCAATTAAAAAGACTGTTTAAAAAATTCCAACATCGATCAAAAAGTATCGCATTTGGAGTATTACCTGCTTCCAATGGAGAGCTCATAACGGTCCTTCAATTTGATCCTAAAATAATTCAAGAGGCAGGAATTCTTGAGGAGAATCATAAGGAAATAGCCGAGTATTTGTTAGCAGATTTCCCTGAATATGTCAAGGAAGTAATCGCCCTGCAAACCTACGAGGAAACCTATATTTGGAAGACAAGAGATTTTGATTTATTACCTCAATTTCATAAGGCCAATGCCGTATTACTTGGAGACTCTGCACACGTTGCACTGCCTTTTTCTAGTTCCGGCACTACCAATGCGATTCTAGATGCCCAAGCCCTGGCAGAACTCCTGAATGAGGCCTCAGAAGACCTATCTGATCTCTCAGAATATGATCGCGTATTTCAAAAATTTTACACAAAAAGAGCGGAGGAGGTCAGTCAACAAATTTCATTCGGTCGTCGACTAAAAGATCAATTTTTACAGCCGAAAAGAAATCCTTTAGAGCTTCAGAGAATTCCTTTAGTCAAAAGAAAAATTGCCAAAAAACCACGACGTCCAAAAGAAAAACGCGTTCAAATAACCTATTTCACGGATCCCATTTGTTCTACCTGCTGGGCGATTCAACCAGAACTACGAAAATTGGAACTCGAATACGGGAATCAACTTGAAATAGAATACCGTATGGGAGGGCTATTGCCGCATTGGCATAACTATAACCGACACGGAATTACAGATCCTAAGCAAGTGGCCCTACATTGGGAGGAAGTTGAGGCTAAATCGGGAATGCCAATTAATGGTGAAATATGGAAAACCAACCCACTTGCCTCGTCATATCCGCCATCGATAGCATTTAAGGCCGCGCAATTACAAAGTACCGATAAAGCAATTATCTTTTTGAGAAAAATTCGAGAAGCTCTTTTTGTCGCTCAAAGGGATATTATTGACAAAGGCTTACTCTACAGAATGGCTTTGTCTTCTGCGCTTGACGCCGCCCAAATCATAAAAGATATTGAAGGTCCGGCTACCGATAATTTTTTTGAAGATGTAGCGCTTTGTGAGCAACTTGACATTCAGTTTTTACCCACCCTGATAATGACAAATCATTCGGGAGAATCACAAAGACTTATCGGCGAAAATGATTATGCTACATTCCAAAAGACAATAAATGAATTGAACCCAAACTTGAAACGGATGACTTATAGCAAGGATATGCGCGATTTGTTCTCTCGTTTTCCGAGTATGAGTTTAAGGGAATACGTCTACTTGAGCGAAACACCTTTTGAGAAAGCAAAACAGGAACTTGATCAAATGTGTCAGTCAGGTGAGCTTACGACCTGGGAAACGGGAAAAGTTAAACTCTATCTTTCTACGGTTAAGCTGGAACAGGGGTTCGTTTAATGAAGTGGGTCATCATTACCTCTAGCCTAGAATATTTTCAAAAATATTGCGTCATTTTAGAGGGCTTTGAATAGTCTAATTCATGTGCTCGCTGGAATTAAAGACGCACCTGAATTAAATAATCTAATCAAACTTAGAAGTTTGATAAACTCCATAGAATAAGGACCAAGATAAGTCCAGTAATACCTTGAATTAAGGTGGCAAGGGTATGGTGCCTATAGGCCGTTTTAACGTCTATGCCTCCCATCTGTGAAACGATCCAAAAATATGAATCATTGGCGTGAGAAACGGTCATAGATCCTGTTCCGATCGCAATAATTACCCAAACTTTATCGAGTTCGGTAATCATGCCCAACTGCCCTAAAATGGGAAAGATAATAGATGCGGTTGTGATTATAGCCACCGTTGATGACCCCTGAGCCGTTTTAAGTAAGGCGGCGACACCAAAGGGAAGAACCAGTCCAAACTGCTGAATCTCAGTATATGCGCTAAGATATTGAGTAAGGGGTAATTCTTTGATAATTCCCCCGAGTGCGCCACCCATTGCCGTAATGAGCAAAATTGGCGCGGCTAGTTTTAAACCACCCTCGAGCAGATTTTTTTTCGATTGATCGCCCTTTATTCGTTTTTCGTTATTTAATCTCATCGCCAATAAGAGGCCTATAAACAGGGCGGCTTCAGGGGAGCCAATTAGGGCAATAATATTGTTAAATGCGCCGAGCTTAGGAGAAATAAATTGAACAATACTGCCCGCGGCCATAAGGAGAATTGGTACCACGATAGGACTCAGTGATTGATAAATATTAGGCAGATTATCTGGGTAAAACGGCTCTTGATCTATATGCGCGTCGTTATGGAATTCGAAAGAGGTCGTCGCTTTATATTTTTTGGCAAGATATTGAGCATAAATCGCCCCAACCAACACCAGAAGAAATGCCACCAAACCGCCAAATAGAATCAGTAACAAAAGGTTTTGAAGTTCAAGTTGTGCCGCAGCAGCAAGTGGCCCAGGAGTGGGAGGAACCAAGACATGCGGCGCAAAAAGACCCGTTGATAGGGCAATAGTCAGGGCTATTCTTGGTGTTTTGCTCTTTTGAGCAAGGGTTTTGTTCAGGGCCGATAAAATAACAAAAGCGGAATCGCAGAATACAGGAATAGCGACAATATAGCCAATAGCACTAATGGCGTAGGGCAAAGGCAATTTACTCAGTCTTTTTAAGAGGCTTTGAGCAATAGACTGTGTCGCCCCCGATTGCTCTAAATAAACCCCAATAAGGGTTCCGAAAACGATGAGTAGGCCGATACTTTCAAAGGTTTTACCGAAGCCTTTAGTGATTAATGGAATTAGGGTGTTCGTGGGAATATCGGCCAATATGCCCAAGCCAATGGCAGCATAGAGCAGTACAAAAAAGGGATGCAGCTTGAGTTTAGTCGTTCCTATAATGATCCAGACGACCGCAATAAGGAGTAAGGTTAGGGTCCAAGTCATTGACGTATGGATTTGTATAATGACCAAACTCTATAAAGGGTATCCTCTATCAATCGCGCAGTGTTGCGTTTTGAGTCTTCTAGGGTCATCGGACCGTCTTGAATACTGAAAAGACTCGAAAGTCCTGCCTTGCCATAGGCCTGGTAAGGGGGCTCAATGGATCCAGCAACGCCAATTACCGGTTTACGGTGTTTTTTACCAAGTTGGGCTACTGAAATTGGAACTTTTCCGGTAAGCGATTGATGATCAATACGTCCTTCGGCGGTTATAATGACGTCACACGCTTTGATTTTCTCTTCCAGTGAGGTCATCTTACAAAGCAGTTCAAAACCCGAAATAAGCTCGGCCTTAAATAAGCCGTGGAGACCTGCGGCTGTTCCTCCGGCAGCTCCGCCACCCGCAATGGTTTCAATTGAGACCCCATGAGTGTCTTTAATTTTTTGAGCGAAATGCGTTAACGCAGATTCTAAGCACGCGATATCGTTTTGTGAAGCTCCTTTTTGGGGGCCGTAGGTGTGGCTTGCCCCTTTTGGCCCAACTAATGGGTTGTTTACATCGCAAGCGATCTGCCATTTAATGGATTGAAGTCCCTCCGGAGGGATTAATGTAGCAAGTCCTTGAAGAGCGGCCCCACCCCTTGTGAGTTCTGTTCCATGTTCATCGAGAAGTTTGCCCCCCAAAGCCTGAATGATGCCGGCTCCGGCATCATTCGTCGCGCTGCCGCCTATGCCGAGAATAATTTCAGAGGCGCCCTGTTCGATGGCGTGTTTGATCAGTAGTCCTGTGCCGTAGGTTGAGGTAATTTTTGGATCCCGTGCCTTAGGTTCAATCAGGTGAATGCCACTGGCGGCTGAGAGCTCAATCCAAGCGGCAGGCCGCTGTTTAAATCGGAAGTACTCCGCACTTATAGGGCGCCCAAGAGCGTCTTGAGTGGAACAAGTCACGCGATGGCCTCCAGGGCTGCTGCCGGTATTCAAGTTCTGCTCTAAAACTTCAATCGCCCCTTCGCCGCCGTCTGAAAAAGGCATGAGCGTGCAGCGCGCTACGGCATCGGCAGCGCTGATACCGCGGGCTATAGCCTTGGCCACATCAGAAGCAACCAGACTCTCCTTGAAAGAATCACATACGATTAAGACCTTAGTGCTCATGGCTTAAAGTTACAAAATGTCTCCGAGTGATAACTATGGCAAACTCCTGCATAAAATCGGCTTTGATTGTTTATTTTTAGGTCGTGAAGAAAGTCGTCCATTTAATCTCCGGTCCCCGAAATATTTCTACGGCCCTGATGTATTCTTTTGCTCAGCACCCTGACTTTAGGGTGATGGATGAACCCTTTTATGCGTATTATCTGGCTCATGTCCAAGATCGAGAGGAACACCCCATGGAGCGTGAGATTTTGGCCACCATGCCCACAGAACATGATCAGGTTTTGGATCAAATATACCAGGCAGTTTCCGAGCAAAATGTCTTTGTAAAGAATATGGCCCATCATTGCCTTGAGCGGGAACCCTTTTATATGAAGGATTGGCAAAATGTCATTTTAATTCGTCATCCCAAGAAGCTCTTACAGTCATTTGCCAAGGTCATTGAGCATCCTGACCTTGATGCCATAGGGATAAAACGGGCCTTTGAACTTATGGAGTTTTTTGACGGTCATCATATCGCTTATACGGTAATTGAGAGCGACCAGCTGATGATTGACCCACCGCAATATTTACAACAACTTTGTGAGGCCTTAAACATTCCATTCAGTAAACAGATGGGTCAATGGCCAAGTGGCCCGAATGCTGCAGACGGAATTTGGGCGCCTCACTGGTATAAAAATGTGCATAACAGCACCGGTTTTGATAGGCCAAAATCGGCCTCAAACATTTTTTGGAACGATCATCTCGAATCTGTGTTTCAAGAAGCCTTGCCTTTTTACCATAAACTACAGCAAAAAGTACTCTTAAATAAAAGCCATCATGTTACAAAAATTTGACCCCCGAAATCAGGATATTAAAGTGTGGATAAAAGATCGATTATATCCGCGCCACCAGGCAAAAGTCTCCGTATTTGATAGTGTTGTTCAGGGCGGTGATGCGGTATGGGAAGGGCTCAGGGTCTATCCAGAGGGCATTGTTTGCTTGGACGATCATTTGGATCGTCTCTTGGCGTCGGCCAAGACTTTGGCTTTTGTAGACATCCCCACCAAGGCAGAGGTCATGGAGGCTATTGATCAAACCTTAAAGGCCAATGGGATGAATGAGGACACGCATATTCGTTTGACTTTGACGCGCGGCGAAAAAATAACCAGTGGTATGGATCCCCGCCTGAATCAAAGTGGCTCTTGTTTGATTGTTTTGGCGGAATGGAAGCCCCTTGTTTATGATAATAATTCAGGAATTAAAGTTATTTCGAGCAGTCAACGCCGCAATGGCCCGCAATTTCTAGACAGTAAAATTCATCACAACAATTTACTCAATAATATCCTGGCTAAAATTCAGGCTAATGTGGCGGGTAAAGATGCAGGTCTTATGCTGGATGAGCGTGGATTTGTGGCAGAGCTCAATGGCAGCAACGTATTTGCACTGAAAAATGGTGTGGTATACACGCCATTCGCTCATGCTTGTTTGCCGGGAATTACCCGAAAAACCGTTATGGATATATGTGCGAAAAACGGAGTTTCCTGTATCGAAGCCGATCTCAGTTTGTCCGAGTTTTATAACGCCGATGGAGTTTTTGCCACGGGAACTATGGGGGAATTGACGCCAATAGTAGAAATCGATGGTCGTGAAATCTCAAAAGACCATCCTGATTTACGTCGTATTT
>DDCS01000181.1 GCA_002335345.1 Flavobacteriaceae bacterium UBA2000
CATCAGGCCAATGAAAAAATGGATGAAGCCATACTCGCCCGGTTTTACAAGCTTTATGGACTAACCCCACCTGACGGGATTATGCCTCTGACCATTAACACATTAGGGAATTCAAGTGTCGCCACAGTTCCCACGCTTTACGACCTCGTGCGCCGAGGTGAGCTCAGTGGTCACGAAGTAGCCCCCGGAGACTTAATCATGTTTGCCAGTGTTGGCGCAGGAATGAATGTCAATGCTATCCTTTATCAAGTTTAAATGTATTCAAAACATTTTCCCCACAAAAGATATCGCATCACTCAGGAATTTGTTGACAAACACCTTGATCACTCCGAAAAAATATTAGATCTAGGTGTGGACAATCCTTTCAGTGAGCGCCTTAGAGAACAAGGATATCGCGTAGACAATACCCAAGGGGAGGATTTGGATTTTGACCTTAGTGTGGTTCAAAATGAAGATTATGATGTGGTGACCGCTTTTGAAATTATCGAACACTTGCTCAATCCATTTAGTCTATTAAACGAAATAAAGTCGTCAAAACTATTGATATCAGTACCCTTGAGGCTTTGGTTCGCAAAAGCCTATCAGAGTAAGACGGACGAGCGCGATCGCCATTTTCACGAATTTGAAGCCTGGCAGTTTAGATGGCTATTGGAAAAAACAGGATGGCGCATTATCGATGAAGTCCAATTTACTAATCCCGTCAATAAGATTGGTTTTAGACCCCTTCTGCGTCGATTTACGCCACGCTATATCTTGATTTATGCCCAAAAACCCTAGAGGTTATGTACTGTGCCGTGATCATGCCTGTTTATAATGAAGCCCCTAACTTAAATCAAGTGCTTCAAAGCTTTGCAGACCAAAGGGTCCCCGTGGATCTTTTGGTTCTGGTCGATGACGGGTCCACGGATCAAAGCCCTAAAATTTTACATCAATGGGCCCAGGAACATTCTTGGATTGAATTCGTTCCTTCCGATAATAAATCAAAGCATGCCCCGGGCCAGAAAGTCGTGCACGCCTTTAACCGAGGTTTTGACTATCTACAGAACTTTGCTCAAAAACACTCAATTACCCTGTCCTTAATCGGCAAATTTGATGCGGACGTGGTTTTGCCTGACAACTATTTTGCCGCACTAAAAGAGGCCTTTGCCAAAAATCCTAAACTTGGCTTGGCCTCAGGTCTTTTGTACATCAGTAAAAATAATGATTGGGTTTATGAACAAATTGCCAAAAAACACAAAGTCCGCGGACCAATTAAATTATATCGCAAGACTTGCTTTGATCAAATCGGCGGATTAAAACCGTGCCTAGGGTGGGACAGTATCGACCAATGGTTGGTTCAGTTTTGGGGCTGGGAGATACAAACATTTCCCGAATTAAAAGTGCACCATTTAAAGGCTACAGGTCAAGTCTATAAGGCGGGGGAGCTCAGCAGACAGGGCAGTGCATTTGCCCATATGGGCTACGGAATTTGGCTCAGCTTTTTGTCTCTAGTAAAACTAAGCATTTACCATAAAAAACCATTTCTTGTTTGTTCAGGGATGAACCATTACTGGCAAAATCGCAATACCCTTATGGTAACGCAGGCACAAGCCAAATTTATCCGCAAAAGATTGTGGAATGCAATATTAAATAATCAATAACTCATCGTTTAAGCAGTAAAAATTCAGGGGACAATATTTAAATTTGCCTTATGAAAATAACCTTCACTCAACTCATTTTTCTTATTGCCCTGAGCTTAATTACAGGATGCAAAAATGAGCCGTCAACTAAGCGCGTCGATCGAGAAAACACAATTCTTTTAGAAGACCTAAAAGAAGAACAGGGACCCACTTTTGAAAAAGGGGCTACCCCAAGAAATGTCATCTTGGTCATTGGGGATGGAACAGGTATTAATCAAATTTCAGCACTCCAATATTATAAAGACGGTAAGATTCATTACGAAGATTTTCCGGTCATTGGACTGAGCAAAACAAGCTCGACCTCATTAATCACCGATAGCGCGGCCGCAGGAACCGCTTTGGCTTGCGGAGAAAAGACCTTTAACAAGGCTATTGGCGTCAATGCACAGGGCCAAGACTTAGTTAATTTGACTGAGTTCATGAGCCAAAAGGGCGGTTCTAGTGGTCTCATCGCCACTTCATCGATCACCCATGCCACACCCGCATCGTTTTATGCGCATCATACAAATCGTAATGATCATGAAATTATCGCTTCATTTTTACCTAATGCCCCTATTGATTTTTTTGCTGGTGCTGGTCTTAAATATTTCCGCGATCGAAAAGATCAAGTTAATTTATTGGACACGTTTGCGCAAAAAGGGTTTACCATAGAGACTTCGTCATTAAAGGCCTATCCTGAGGCAAAAAAGCTTGGCTATTTGCTCGCAGACAAAGATATGCCCACGATGATTGAAGGACGGGGGACGTTTTTAGAAGATGCCTCAAATCTCGCTATTAATCATCTCTCCAGTAATGAACAGGGCTTTTTATTGATGGTTGAAGGATCTCAAGTCGATTGGGGCGGGCACGATAATGATTTTGACTATATGATTTCTGAACTCATCGATTTAGACAATACTTTGGGACGCCTTATGGCCTATGCACAAAAAGATCAAAACACCCTCATCGTGGTAACCGGAGACCACGCAACGGGAGGGCTTGCCCTTTCAGCAGATCAGGGAGATTACAATACGATCAAACCTACTTTTTCCAGCACAGGGCACAATGCCGATTGGATTCCCGTATTTGCCTATGGTCCCGGTGCAGAATTATTTAGCGGTGTTTATGAAAACACAATGATCTTTCACAAGATCAAGTCCTTACTTAGCCGCCAAAAGTAGAGGCTCACGAATCTATTTTTCTTAATTTAGCTCAATGAAATATTTCAGTGAAATAGGCACATATTTCTTGATGCTCGGTCAGGTTTTTCGCAGACCAACCAAATCTAGCGTTATGCGAGAGCTTATTTTTAAAGAAATAGAGGAACTCATCCTGAACTCTTTGGGCATCGTGATTTTCATCTCCTTTTTCGTGGGTGGTGTGGTTGCCATTCAAACGGCCCTTAATATCAATAACCCCCTCATCCCAGAAATGCTGGTTGGTTACGCGACACGACAGTCGGTTATCTTAGAGTTCGCCCCGACTTTTATTTCCATCATCATGGCGGGTAAGATTGGTTCATTTATCACCTCGAGTATTGGCTCTATGCGGGTTACAGAACAAATTGATGCCCTCGAAGTCATGGGGATTAATTCATTAAATTATTTAGTCTTTCCAAAAATTATTGCGCTTCTGCTCTACCCATTCATTATTGGTTTGGCCATGTTTTTAGGGATTTTTGGTGGTTGGTTCGCCTCAGTATATGGCGGATTCACTTCATCAGCCGCTTTTATTGAGGGAATACAATCTGATTTTATCGTTTTTCATTTGACCTATTCCTTTATCAAGACCTTAGTTTTTGCCTTTATTTTGGCTACGGTCCCCTCTTTTCAGGGGTATTACATGAAAGGGGGGGCGCTTGAAGTGGGTAAAGCGAGCACTTATTCTTTTGTTTGGACCAGTGTCATTATCATTTTAGCCAATTATGTAATTACCACTTTATTGTTAAGCTAATGATACAGGTCAAACACTTACACAAATCTTTTGGCGAAGTCCAAGTGCTCCGAGATATCAGCACCACCTTTGAGCAAGGTAAAACCAACCTAATCATTGGCTCAAGCGGTAGTGGAAAAACTGTTTTTTTGAAATGTCTTCTCGGGCTCTTTAGTCCAGAGCAAGGCGAAATTTTTTACGGCACGCAATCCTTCAGTGCCATGGATAAAAACCAAAGAAAGGAGCTCCGCGAGCATATCGGTATGGTCTTCCAAGGCGGTGCCCTTTTTGACTCCATGACGGTCGAAGAAAATATTATGTTTCCGTTACGCATGTATTCCAATCAATCCCAAGGGCAAATGCGCGACCGCGTTAATACGGTATTAGATCGGGTTAACTTAAATGGCGTTAATAAAAAATTTCCCTCTGAAATCTCGGGAGGAATGCAAAAACGCGTCTCAATTGCTCGCGCGATAGTAAACAACCCGCGCTATTTATTTTGCGACGAACCGAATTCTGGTCTCGATCCGAAAACCTCTATGGTGATTGACAATTTAATTCAAGAGATTACTGCAGAATACAATATGACCACGATCATCAACACCCACGACATGAACAGTGTCATGGAAATAGGTCAAAACATTGTCTTTTTGCAAAATGGCTCAGTCGCTTGGGAAGGCAATGCCGACAATATTTTTAATGCGTCAGAACAAAGCGTTATCGACTTTGTTTACTCTTCTAACTTATTTAAGAAGATTCGCACCATCCAACAACAAACCCATCGCTAAGCGGCAAACAAGGCATCCAAAACCCATACTTAACAGGTTCATTCGCACTTTAACGGACCACAAGCGTATCCAGGGCCAGCTTATATTTTAACCATTGATAGAGTTGAGTTCTTTGCGCCTCAACTTCTTTGCGCCTTGCCGTCTCAGACCAAAGAGTTTCAAATACGACCAAAGTGTCTACTCGTTCAAAATTAGAGACCAGCATGGGCGCGTAGCGGAGTTGAACCAAATCAGCATGTAAAATCTTTGCCTCTTGACTGATGGCTGCAAATGGTATTTGACTTTCTTCATATTTGAGCAATCGCGAGAGTTCTCGTTCCAATATGGCAATCTTCTGCTCTTTGTTGTAAATCTCTAACGAGTCCCTCGAGCGCAATTCTACCAAATAACGCATTTCATTCTCCACATCATCCTCTTCAATATTTTGGTTCAATAATAAAGTGGTCTCACTGAGCGCTTTGTATTTCTGCATACGACTGCGCAACAACTCCAATGACACGGGATCAATTTGCTGCCCACCAAAAGAGGTGATTTCTATAATTGAGCCTTCTTCCGGCTGGTATTTAGTTGTGGCGTATTTTTTAATATAGGAGGCGTTGGGTAAACCTTCTAATTCACGCTCGATAAACTGCCGTGCTTCGTTATTAAAACTACTTTCTTTAAGAACACTATAAAAGGTAAAGCCCGCAGGGATCATCACCAAAATGGCTAAAAAAGAAACCAATCTGGCGATTTTTTGACGACGCGCTGAATTGGCGTATTTGAGCATCGGAAAACGCAAAACCTTTAAGACAATAAAGGTGGCCAGAGCAATGAATATGGTATTAATTACAAATAAATAAAACGCTCCTGCCGCAAAGGCTAAACCCTTTGGGTTCCCCAGAAAGGCTTGTGACAAGCCAAATCCAACAGTACACAATGGGGGCATTAAGGCGGTCGCAATGGCCACACCAAAAATCACACTGGCAATAGTTCCTTTTTTCGTTCGGGCAATGATCAATGCCAAGCCGCCAAAAAATGCGATCAACACATCTCGGATATCTGGTTTTGTTCGAGCCAATAATTCTGAAGATTCCTCTCTCAGCGGAAATAACCAAAAGAATAAAAATGCCGTCAGAACACTCAGGAGGATCATCACACCAAAGTTGATCAAGGATTTTTTTAA
>DDCS01000111.1 GCA_002335345.1 Flavobacteriaceae bacterium UBA2000
CGATTAGCCCACCGATGAAGAAACCAATTACGGCAATAAGTGACCCAATTTGTAATTGACTAAGGCCGGTGATGGCATGACCTGAGGTACATCCTCCAGCATAGCGCGTACCAAAGCCCACTAAAAAGCCACCGATGGCAAGTAAGAAAATCGAAAGGCCGAGTTGGGCGTTATTGTTTAAATCAAAAATTTCACGGGGAACATAGCCCTGGTTTTCAGTACTGATTCCAATAGAATTTAGTTTGTCTACAGTTGCACTTGCCAGTGATATTGAATCGTCTGGAGTCATAAAATTACTGGCAATATAACCCCCGATCAATACACCGAAAATAAAGACCAAGTTCCATGTTTGGGCCTTCCAGTTAAAATCAAAAAAGCCACTTATTTTACCAGCCCCACAAGCGGAACAAATGGTTCTCAGGTTTGAAGAAACACCAAATGTTTTCCCGCCAATAATCAGCGCAAACATGATTAATGAAATTAATGGGCCAGCGACGTACCATGGCCACGGCTCGTATAAAAAGTTGTTCATGACAATTGATTTCTAATATGCAATTTGCCAAAAGTAAAAAAATACACCGGGGAATCGAGTAACAATTGTTACACGAACTTCAGATTATTTTTCGTCTCTTGAAGTAATTTAAGACGTTCGTCTTTTTCGAAGCGCTCAATGGCATAGCGAATTGTTGTGCGGGGAAGTTTCGTCCCCCATTGATTTAAAAAATCCCTAAGCATTTGGACATTTTTTTTACCCACCTCGCGGAGCATCCACCCACAAGCTTTATGCATGAGCGGCTCAGAATCATTGCCCAGTGCGATGCATAAAGAAAAGATTTCTTCAAATCTATTTTTTCTTATAAAGTATAAGCAGGCCACGACCGCAATTCGTCTTGTCCAAAGATGAGGGCTTTGAGCCCAAGTAAATAAGATTTCTGCGTCGTGATCAAAACAATATGCCCCCGCGATATGATGGGCACTGATGTCTACCAAGTCCCAATTATTGATTTGCTGAAACTTTGAACAATAAAATTGAAAAACATTGACTTTTTCTGATTCACTTTTGGCCTTTTTAAATTGATGGACAAGAATTAAAAGCCCAACCAACCTAACCTCATGGACCAGGTGATCTATGAGAATTTCTATTTCACTTAGTGAAAGTACGGTATATTTTTTGGCAATATTTCGGGCTTCGGGATTTCTGATACCCCAAAACACATCGGATGCGCCATATTCTCCGGGCCCAGTTTTAAAGAATCGTTTTACTTTGACTGCATAATCCGCAGAGGCCACGGCTTTAACATTGAGGATAACTTCTTCCGCTGAAATATGCTGGCACATAAAAAATTTAATTGAGGATTAATTCAGTTTTTTTCTTTCTACGGATGCTTCAATAATTTCTATGAATCAAATCCCATAAATTGCCATAAAGATCCTGGAAAACTAAAACTTTTACGTAGGATTCTATTCTTGGATCATCGCCATCGGGACCGATAACCACCCATCGTTTACTTTTTGAAAGCTCGGTATCCACAATTAGTTTAAAACCGAGTACTCTGGTTTAGTATTCTATGGCTTCGTCATAATCTCTGACGAGCAAGGAGATCTGACCAATATGATTGTTCATGTTTAAAAAATTTATCTAAAAGCTGGCTTGTAATAGTCGAACGACATAAAGATCAATGATCTCGATTAGGATCAAGGCAATGATGATGATCTCTAGTCGACTGCTTTTGTTATGGTCTAAAATATCTTTGAATAGATCTAGCTCTTCTTTGATTATCGAATTTCGCTCATAAATATATTGATACCGGTCTTTTAAGTCAAAGGTTTGTTTGAGTTCGATGTTTAATCGATTCAAAGCCTCATTTTCCCAAGTAATGTCAGGGGCGTTAAAGATGTAAAGGTTTTCAAAAATTTGATTCTTTACATTCAACACCCGGCCGATGAACATTTTGAGTTTTTTTCGAGACAATCGCAGTGAACCGCTTTGCTCGAGTTGTTTTACGTATTGCCGGGTTTCATCCAGGAGGTCATCGGTAATTTCGAGATACTTGTCCAAAGCCACAGATTGTGAGGTGTTCAACATGACGAGTCGGATGAATTCTGGGCTCAAATCATTCAATATAACCGAGTTGAAATCAACTTTTTGAGCCTGCTCGGAGACGGTGATTTTGATGGTCTCATTCAGTTCGTGATTGCCCCACATCGGTGCATTAGGGTCGATAATTCGTATAATTTCATTGATTTCACTTGGAGTGAAATTGAAAAAAGACAACACCCCGTACTGAAAAAGATAGGCATATTTGTTCTCTTGCGTTCTGATAAAAATTTCGTCAGAGTCGGAAAACAAAATGTCATAGGACTGGAAAAGCGCCTTACATCTTCTAATGTTTAAGCTGATAGAGATTTGAATGGCGACGACTGAATATTGGGTCATAATACGAGATTATATTTTTAATTCAAGGGCCACTTGATCATAATATTCTTGCGTCACAACCTCCGTCCATGTGGTAGGCTTGGTTCCCCCATAAAGGGCTAAATAAGTTACATCTTTCTCTTTGGAAGAGGCATGCCAATGCTCTATTTCCTTTTCACACCGAATGACATCTCCTGTTTTCATGCGCACAGGTGCTTTCCCTTTTTCTTGATAATAGCCTTCGCCGTCAACAACAATAAGTACTTGAACGGAAGAGTGATGGTGCCAATCTAGGGTTGAATTTGCTTTGAAAGTAGCCTTAGTGATATTATAGGTAAGGGTGCTGTCGCTCCTCATTAAAGGATTGAGCCATGCCTCACCTATATAATGGGTGTTTGGGGCTTTAAACCCCTCTTCCAAATAAGATTTTAAATCATAATTCTGCGCACATACAGAGGCCGAAAAAGCGGAAAATACCAGGACAATTAACGTTTTCTTCATCATAAAGCTTAGTTTAAAAGATTTTGTTTGAGCCAATCATGAACTGATTCTGGGATATAAATGGATTTCATACACGCCGACGAGCGTTGCTGAAAGATACGTGTTCTCATTTTAAGAAGAAAATACTAAAAACCTCAATCAAATGGACTTGTGCAATTATATTTCAGAATATTTCTGTGTTGCCACTCATTTGAATTGACATAAGTTGTAACTTTAATCAAAATCATCTTATGGAACAGATTTCTCTAATTTTTCAGATTGCTTTGGCCATTTCGGTATACTATGTATGGATCTTTAGATACCATAATGTGCTGAGCGAATTTAGTCAGTTTGGTTATTCGGACGTGTTCAGAAATTTTGTGGGCGCCGCGAAAATATCACTGTCGGCACTCCTCATTATGGGGGTTTGTTATGACGGCGTAACCCTTTTTGCTGCACTGGGAATGGCAATTTTTATGTTGGGCGCTCAACTGACTCATCTTAGGGTCAAAAATCCGTTCAAACAGCGCTTGCCCTCTTTAATTCTTCTTTTGATATCCTTGTTTATTGCGGCATTTCATTATGGGCTCCTTTAGTTTATGGGCGCTATAGATGTAATCAGCATTTTTACCGGATTATCTTTTATCGTTTACGGCATCAATTCTTTTATCGCAAATCGCATGATTAGCGAATTTGAACGATGGGGATTGGCCGATAAACGTCAATTGATTGGTGCGGCACAATTTATCGCGGGAATTGGTGTGCTCGTCGGATTAAAAAGTGATTTAATGCTGATCTTAAGCGCGCTTTTTATCATGATCATGATGCTTGTTGCGATTATGGTAAGGATAAAAATTAAAGATAATATTTCTGATATTTTACCAGCCATTGCCTATATACTTTTGTCGATGGTAATTCTGTACAATAGAATTTGCCTTTAGTCTTTTTACAGGAATTATTTTTTGACGTCAGCAATATTATTGGGTTTAATTATCGTAATATTGCAATATTATAATTTGATCTATGGGCGTTACTAAAGCAGACTTATTTACACAGGCACAAAACGACATTGCTTTGTCAGCCAAAGCCTTTGCGCACCCGGCGCGTATCGCCATTATTCAATACCTGCTGCGCAGCGACACCTGTATTAATGGAGATTTGGTTCAGGAGTTAGGCTTAGCCCAGGCCACCATCAGTCAACATCTGAGGGAATTAAAAGAAATTGGCATCATTCAAGGGACGATTGAAGGCTCCCGAGTGAATTACTGCATCAATCAAAATAAGTGGGCCGTGGTCAAAGCCCAGTTTGACGACATGTTTAATCAGCTCAGTCCTCCCGCGCCTGGCGACTGTTGTTAAGCGGAAAACGAATCAACACAATAAAAAACGATAAATAAAAAAACGATGAATTTATCAGAAATCAAATCAGCATTGTCTCAGGTCGATGAGGTAATATTTACCCAACCTGACGGAAAACGAGTGCCAGCCCATTTTCATGTTACCGAAGTAGGCACTGTCGAAAAACATTTTATTGATTGCGGGGGAACAGAACGAAAAGAATCCGTAGTGAATTTTCAATTGTTCACCGCCACAGATTACGACCACCGTTTAAGCGCACAGAAACTGCGTTCGATCATCGAATTATCTGAGCAGAAATTGGGCATGAAAAACCTCCCAATCGAAGTCGAGTATCAAGGAGATACCATTGGAAAGTACGGATTGGAATTTGACAACGGGGTGTTCATTTTGACAAGTACCCAAACAGATTGTTTGGCAAAAGATAAGTGCGGCATTCCGGAGCAAAAGCCCCGAGTAAGTCTGTCTGCACTTCAGGTTAAGGAAAACGCCTGTACTCCTGGTTCAGGGTGTTGTTAATTTCTTTAGAATTCTAAAATCATGAATACGCCACACACAAATTTGACTGCTGCGCTTGAATCTACGGTTGCCCGTGCACGACAAATAAATATTAATGAAGACCGTTTAGCAGTGCTCAAGTCGCTAATCGATTATATCCAATCAAAAATTGATCAAGGCCAAGAAATCAACCTTAATTTTATCTGTACGCACAATTCGAGAAGAAGCCAATTCTCACAGATTTGGGCCCAAACGGCGGCGGATTATTTTGGTGTGCCCGGAAAGTGTTACTCTGGAGGGGTAGAGGTGACGGCATTTAACGAGCGCGCTGTTGCCTCAATTAAAAGATCTGGTTTTAAAGTGGTCGCTCAGGGGGATATTAACCCCATTTATTCGGTATTCCATTCGGAAGATCACGATCCGATCAAAGCTTTTTCTAAACTTTTTGATAATCCGGTGAACAAAGCGGAACAATTTGCCGCAGTGATGACCTGCTCTCATGCCGATGAAAACTGTCCATTTATTCCTGGGACAGAGCAAAGAATTGCAGTCCGCTATGAGGACCCCAAGGCCTTTGATGATTCGCCAAAAGAGGCTGCCAAATACGACGAAAGGTCAATGCAAATCGCTAGTGAAATGTTTTATGTCTTTTCAAAAGTGCGCACGCAGAATTGAAGTCTTAATGAGCACATTTTTGGTCTAGGATAAATAAAAAGGATGTTCTCCCTCCGATATCTGGGCGCCCGTAGGGGGGGCATCAAGCATTCGAATACTTGCTGTCCCAAATAACGCTGTTGAAGTTTTTACCTGCGGCAAAGCTATAGTACAATACAACGGCCGCGACAGACTTAAACATAAATAAGAAAGTCAGTAAAAACTGCACCTCGGAGGTTTCAATACTTAACAAGCCTTTTGGCACTAAAAATGAAGCGAAGAAACTAACCAAGGCCGTCAAGATCATCAGGTTTTCGAAGCTCTTAAACGGAAGAACGGCAAGTTTGCGATATGGGCTTAAATCATTACCCCATTTATGAATCAAATAATAGTAGCCATTGCCAATGGGGGCAAACAATAAGGGGTCATCTGCATTTTCTAGCTTAAAGAGCTTACTCGGGGCCATGATTTTAAACCCTTCAATCACCGTTTTATGCTCTTTTTCAAGTTCTTTAATTTTTATGGCTGCTTCGTATGGAACAGACCCTTTGAATAGCTTGCTGTCCAAAAAACGGAGTCGATAATCAATGCAAATGGCCTTAATGTGGTCCAAATGAAAAATACGATCAGTGTCTAATAAATCAAGATCCAAAGCGTTGTGATCACGCTCACTTGAAGACTGGAGTTGACTTATGATAGAGGCGTCTTTGCGGTCGTTGTGATCAAAAATATTTTTGATTTCGGCCAAAAGATCGGACTCTGAAATTTCGCGTGACCGATGCTTTTTTAAGCGGTCCTCTACATTCGTTCTTGCAATCATTTCGCTTTTTGTTTACTAAATTAAAAAGGAAAAAAGTCTTGAGCAAATAAATGCCAGATTGAAAAAGCTCATGTATTTCTGGGTCAAATAAAAACCGCTATACATAACAGTATAACGGTTTTATCAT
>DDCS01000008.1 GCA_002335345.1 Flavobacteriaceae bacterium UBA2000
TAAAATAAGTACTGTAAAGAGTTCCAATCGACCAATAAGCATCAAGAAACTGGCCCACCATCGGGCACCAGGGCCTAAAGATTCAAAATTCATCGCCGGACCTAAATCGCCCAAAGCAGGGCCAACATTACCCAAAGTAGAGGCGGCACCCCCGAGGGCTGTTTCAAAGTCTAGGCCTAAAAATGAAAAAACTAAAACCCCCACAATAAAGGACAGCATATACATAATGAAAAAGCCTAAAACATTAAAGACTATGGGTTGCTGAACTGCTTTATTGTTGTAACGCACCGGCAATATGGCATTAGGGTGTAGGGTTCTTTTAAACTCCATGACCCCATTTTTAATCATGATTAAATGCCGCACAACCTTAATGCCGCCTGAGGTTGACCCAGCGGAGCCTCCTAAGAACATTAATCCAAAGAAAAATATCGTTAGAAAAGGCGTCCAAGCCGTAAAATCAGCCGAGACAAACCCCGTGGTCGTGACCACAGCCAATACTTGAAACAGACCATGGCGCAGGGCACTCTCGAATGGACCAAGAACCATCGGATGGGCAATAGTCGATGTTGCAGGATCAGAATAATTAAAAATAAAAAAGACGGCTATAGCGGTTAATCCAATAATAAACATTGAATAAAGCTTGAATTCTTCGTCCCGAAAAATCTTGGAGAATTTGGCCTTAAAAGCAAAATAACTCAAAACAAAATTAGTCCCAGCCAAAAACATAAACAGCATAATAATATATTGAATCATTGGCTGGTCATTCCAATAGGCCACACTGGCATTTTTGGTGGAAAACCCTCCAGTACTCAAGGTACTCAACGAGTGATTAATCGCGTCAAAAAAGCTCATTCCTGCAGCCCAAAGCAGCAGGGTTTCAGCAAGAGTATACCCCACATAAATATACCAAAGGCGCTTGGCTGTATCGGTAATTCTCGGATGCAACTTATCCCCGCCCGGACCAGGGGCCTCGGCCGCAAAAAGCTGCATGCCCCCTATGCCCAGAAGGGGCAAAATGGCAATAGCCAAAACGATAATTCCCATCCCTCCTATCCAATGGGTGATGCTGCGCCAAAATAAGATACCTTGCGGTAAGGCCTCTATATCATGGACGATACTAGCCCCAGTGGTGGTAAATCCACTCATCGTTTCAAAAAAGGCATCCGTAAAATTCGGAATAGAGGCGGTAAACAAATAAGGCAACGTACCGATCAGGGCCATAAAAAACCAGCCCATAGCCACAATAATATACCCCTCTTTTTTCTGGATTTCTTTACGGTGATTTCGGGTGAGGACCATGACCAGACCGCCTAAGGCCAGGGCTACTGCCCCAGATTGAAGCATTTGCCAGCCCACGCCATCATGATAAAGAAAACTCACAACGGTAGACAGAAAAATGAAGCCGCCGTTTACCAAAAAGAGCAGTCCAATTAAATGACCGATCAGTTTGAAGTTCAATTTTGAAAATCCAGGCATTAGATAAATAAATTTTCCACCTTTTTGATGGATTGAGGCATGCAACAGACCACAACACGATCGCCGCTCTGAATTTTGAAATCACCCAAAGCAATCAATCCCACTTGATCGCGCACTACCCCGCCTATAATCGCTGAACGAGGAAAATCCAAATCCTTGATGCGCTTGTCACAAACCTTTGATGACGGAGAAACCACAAATTCCAACAACTCGGCATTCATATTGTTCAGTCGTGTCATTGCGACCACCTCCCCTTGACGAATATGTCTGAAAATATGGTTTGCTGCCAGAAGTTTTTTATTGATTAAGGTGTCGATACCGATAGAATGAGAGAGTTGAAAATAATCCATGTTTTCAACCAAGGCAATCGTTTTTTTGACCCCTTTAGATTTAGCGACCAAACAAGACATTATGTTCGTTTCGCTATTGCCGGTTACGGCAATAAAGGCATCCATATCAACAATGGATTCCTCTTGTAAAAGTTCCACATTGCGGCCATCGCCATTGATTACCAAACAATTTGGTAAGTCGTCTGCAATCTCAAAAGCCTTATTCTTATCGTGTTCAATGAGTTTTACATTGAATTTATTTTGACATAAATCGAAAGCGGTTTTACAACCGATATTACTCCCCCCAAGAATCATTACGTCCTTAATCTCATCTCGGACCTTTCCTGTAAGTTTAAAAATTTCCTCAACCCCTTCTTCGGTCGTGATAAAGTAGACCTGGTCCCCCTCTTTAAATTGGGTGTCTCCCCGAGGAATAACGGTGTATTGAGTCCCAAATCTTTGAATGGCAATCGGCACGTATTGTAACTCGGGATAAATCAAACCAACCTCTTTTACGGTCCGCCCAACAAAAGCGGCGGTACGCGAAAGGTGAAGTCCAATCATAGTTAACGCCCCGTCTTCAAACTCGTAGGTATCGTTAAAAGCACTTTGATTGAGCAGTAATTCAATTTCCGTAGCGGCTAAAGCCTCTGGAGAAATCAATTCATCAATACCAAATTTTGTAAAGCCTACCTCATCTTTATGCTCGATAAATTCAGTATTGGCAATACGGGCAATTGTTCTTTTGGCGCCGAGTTGTTTGGCTAAAACACAGGCGGTGATATTTGTGGTTTCACTAGAGGTTACCCCGATAACCAGATCGGTCTTGCCTATTTGAGCTTCCTTAAGCACCGCGATCGAGGTCGCATCGCCACGAATAACACGGATATCTAAATGGGTATCGGCATAATTAAGTGAATCGCGATTAGTGTCGATCAGTGTAATGTCTTGAGATTCAAAAGACAATAATTTGGCCAGATGGAATCCTACTTCTCCTGCCCCTGCAATGATAATTTTCATAGAAAAGTCTAAACGCTTGCGGGACAAAAATACAAAATAAGCAGTACAATAAGGATTTATCCCCTTATAATCGGTGAATAAAGAACCGCCGAATTCAATGAAAAATATTAGTTTTGCCCCCATTATATGGCCGAAAAAATAAAACCTTACAAAACGTCCGCTTTAGATAAAAAAGCGCAAGTCGAACAAATGTTCGACACTATTTCCGGAGAATACGATCAATTAAATCGTGTCATTTCCTTTGGTGCGGATTTACAATGGCGTAAGAAAGTGGTGCGCTATGTGGCCGAGCATTCCGGGGAGACACTCCTTGATATTGCCACAGGAACAGGTGATTTAGCCATAGCCTTTGCCAAAAAAACTAAGGCCAAAGAAATTATCGGCCTCGACTTGTCTCAAGGCATGCTCAACCAAGCTATAGCCAAAGTCCAAGGGCTCCCTTATGCTGATCGGCTGCGCTTTGTGAAAGGCGACAGTGAAGCCCTACCTTTTGATGACAATTACTTTGACGCCATTACGGTTTCCTTTGGTGTGCGCAATTTTGAGCATCTAGAAAATGGTTTAGCAGAAATATTTCGTGTTTTGAAGCCTGCTGGGTTATTGGTTATTCTTGAAACCTCTGTCCCAGAAAAATTTCCCTTCAAACAAGGATATCATTTTTATTCAAAGGGGATCATGCCAACTATTGGCCGATGGTTTTCTAAAGATAAATCAGCCTATCGTTATCTGAGTGACAGCGCGGCATCCTTTCCCTACGGTCAGGCCTTCAACAATATTTTGGCAGAAATTGGGTTTATAGTCCAACCCCATAACCCTCAAACTTTTGGTGTAGCTACCATTTATCGAGCCACAAAATGAGATCATTTCATAGCCATATTGTTTTTGTGATTTGCTTGTGTGTATTCCAAGTTTCTCATGGTCAGCTATTTAATAAAGAGCGCCTGGCTAATTTGGAGACTTTTGACAGCCGTCCCTTATCCTGGGGTTACTTTTTAGGATTCAACAGCTACGACTTTAAATTCACCTATAATCGACAATTTGACGATGAGAACACCGACGTAGAAGTCGCCCCACAAGCAGGATTTAATGTGGGCTTAATTGGGGATCTACGCATAAACGACTATTTAAATCTTCGTCTTGAACCGGGGATTTATTTTACCCAGCGCAACCTTACCTTTCCCCGGATTGAAGAAGAATCCGATTATTTTAGAGAAGTAAAATCTACTTATGTTCATTTACCTTTACTGCTTAAAGTTTCAACTAAACGACTGAACAATTTTAAGCCGTTTATCGTCGGTGGTATTTCGAAGTCGATCAATTTAGGAAGTAACGAGACAAACCCCGAAGACAATTATTTCGGACAGTTTCGCATGACCCGAAATACAAGCTATTACGAATTGGGATTTGGTATTGATTTCTACCTTTATTATTTTAAGTTTTCTCCGTCAATTCGCGGCGTGTTCGCCACCTCGGATGAATTGGTCCGCGACAGAAACCCCCTGAGTCCTTGGACCTCAAATATCGCCTCGATGAAAACCAGAGGGGTATTTATCAACTTTACTTTTCAGTAAAACGCAATACCCTACCATGGTTATTGGTTTAAGTGCCACTGGTGAAGCAAAATACCAGTCGCCATAGCGACGTTTAAACTCTCTGCACCTCTGGATGGCGCCCCTGAGATACTCAAATGATCTGTGATATACCGCGCCCGCTGGGGACGTATCCCCTGCCCTTCATTGCCCATAAGTAAGACCCCCTGCTTTGGCCAGATGACTTTTGTAAGCGATTGGCCATCGAGTACGGCACCGAAAATCGGTTTCGTCTGCGCGTCCAACCACTGGTCCAAGGACACATAGTGCACCTGAACACGAGCGATAGACCCCATACTGGATTGCACAACTTTCGGATTAAACCGATCTACGGTATCTAAAGAACAAACGACATGGCTGATGCCAAACCAGTCACAAAGGCGTAAAATTGTTCCCATATTTCCGGGGTCTTGAACATCGTCCAAGGCCACCACCCAGCAGGCTTCATCCAATGCGGTGTTTTTTGGCTGCTTAAAAACAGCGAGCCAGCCACTCGGATTTTTCTGCCCACTTATTTTTTGCATTTGGCGCTCCGAAATGAGCACCGGAGCAATTGCACTAGGGGCACTATCGGTTGGCTGAATCGGCTCCGTGGTGTAAAAATGGGTTAGTTGAGCCCCGGATTTTAAAAGGTCTTTAATGAGTTTTTCCCCTTCCGCAATGAATAAATTGTGGAGGTCACGGTACTTTTTTCGGTGCAGACCCGTTATTAATTTTATTTCGCTATTGCTTATCAAATTTATCCTATTTTTGAGGTATTAACACCGATCTCTTGACGCGCTCTGTCACAAAAATATCACTTATTTTAGGATTTCTATTGCTTCAAGCATGCAGTCCCACACGGCGACTCACCAAAGAGGAACTTTGGCTGGTCAACAATCAAATTTTTGTCGATGAACTAGAGCGCAAAGAGGCTGAATTATCGGACCTTTTGTTGCAAAAACCCAACACCAAATTACCTGTAGTGGGCCTACCGCTCGGGGTATTGGTTCATAATTTGGCCACACCAGATCCTCATGCCCGGTTTGAGCAATGGTTAGCCGCGAAACCTAAAAGAATCGAAAGACTTCAGCGGCTGATCTCGGCCAAACAAATACGTGCCATAGACTCGGCCAAAATCAATTTCAATCAATGGCTCAAAAATACGGGAAGTGCTCCGGTTATTATCGATACAAGTAAAGCGGCGCGTTCTTTGGAACAGCTAAAAAAATATTACTACAACCAGGGTTATTTTAATGTAAAAGGCCGTTATAGTGTCCTGAAAGACACTGTCAAAAAAAACAGGGGGAGTCTGCAATATTCCCTAACACCAAACCAACCCTACAGTATCGGTGACCTGACTTACAAAATAGAATCCCCTGAGGTAGATTCACTTTTCAGGGCCACTCAAAAAGCTTCCTTTATTCAGTCCGGACAAACCTACGACTTGGCCAATTTTGATAACGAACGCGCGCGAATCACACTTCAGATGCGCAACTCGGGCTTTTATTTTTTTGATCAAGACTATGTGACCTTTGAAGCCGATACCAATGGACTCGGTCATCGCGTTAACGTGCAATATATTATTCCTAACAGACGGATTAACAAGGGCGACTCCGTAGCGACGACCGCACCTTTTAAACAGTATAAAATTAATCGCGTTCGCATTATTACCGATCACAGCCCTCAAAATCAAATGCTTCCTTTTAGCGACACAACCTACTATAAAGGGTATGAACTCTTTAGTCACGAGGCCTCAAAATATCGTTCTAAAGCGTTAACTAATGCCATCGCCATTCTTCCAGGAAGCTTGTATAGTGATATTGACCGGACGGTAACCAACACCCAAATCAATGAATTGCGCAACTTTAAATACCCCACAATTCATTATAAAGTTGACCCAGATGATTCAACCCAAACCGGACTGATCAGCAGTATTTATCTAACTCCACGAAAGAAGTACACCTTCGGAATTGATCTCGATGCCTACACCTCAACCATTCAACAATTTGGCGTGGGATTCAGTACCTCATTTTTAATTCGCAATGTTTTTCGGGGCGCAGAAAACCTAGAGATTTCGGCAAGAGGAAGTGTCGGTTCGTCAAAAGACAACGCCATTAGCGACAGTCAATTTTTCAACACCTCTGACGTGGGGGTGGATGCGCGATTGAGCATTCCACGACTTTTATTTCCGATAAATACTCAGAGGATTATCCCTAAGTATATGGCCCCCACGACGGCCATTAGTACCGGACTCAACTCCCAACAAAATATTGGACTCGACCGCCAGAATTTCAACAGTATTTTTAGTTATCAATGGCGTCCGACCAATACGCGCAGCAACACGTTCGATTTGCTGAACCTTCAGTATGTGCGCAATTTGAATGCCGCTAATTATTTCAATGTCTACCGTGCCTCTTATCAGCGCCTGAATGAAATTGCTCAAGAGGTCAATTACCCTTTCACCGCAGAAGAGCCTCGACTCAATATTCCAGACGAGACGAATCTGTTTTTGAGCAGTGTTCAAGATCCCCAAGTGCCGTGGAGTTTTAATCCCGAACTCACCCGTGAGATGAATGCCATCGCTCAAAGAAAGAATCGACTCACTGAAAACAACCTAATTCTGGCGACAAATTATACGTGGCAAATAGATAATCGCGAGACCGTTAATGACAATAGTTTCACCAGATTTCAATGGAAGGCCGAACTCGCGGGTAGCTTGCTGTCAGGCCTGAGTCAACTCAGTGGATCAACAGACGCTTTAGGGCGAAGAGAATTTTTTGGCGTCGCTTTTTCACAATACGCAAAACTGGAGTTAGACTATATCAGACACTGGGATTTAGGCAGTCAAAATGTAATGGCCTTTAGAGGTTTCGGAGGTTGGGCGCTCCCCTTTGGAAACAGCTCTTCTATTCCCTTTACTCGAAGTTATTTTGCAGGAGGGGCTAACGATATCAGAGGCTGGCGCGCTTATGATTTGGGTCCAGGTTCTAGTGGCAGCAATCTTGATTTTAATGAAGCTAATTTTAAACTCAGCGTTAACCTCGAATATCGCTTTCCTATTTTTGGTGGGTTCAAAGGGGCATTTTTTGCCGATGTGGGCAATATTTGGAATTTCAAAGACGATGTTTTGGATCCCGCCTTCCAATTCAATGGTCTCGAAGACTTAAAAGAACTCGCCGTGGCCAGCGGCATTGGCCTTCGCTATGACTTTGGTTTTTTTGTGATTCGATTTGATACGGGATTTAAAACCCACAATCCAGCCCGCCCAGCAAATGATCGTTGGTTTAAGGAATATAATTTTGCCAATGCTGTGTATAACATAGGAATAAACTACCCCTTCTAAACCGGTATTTTTTTCTATTTTTGACCCCTAATCAAAGTTCAAAAATATGAGCCATTCCATAAAGCCAGGAGTGGCCTCTGGTCAGGAGGTCCAAGCAATTTTCCAACACGCTAAGTCAAAACAATACGCCATGCCCGCGGTTAATGTGGTTGGCTCAAATACGATAAACACCGTATTGGAAACTGCGCGCGAAGTCAACGCACCGGTGATTATTCAATTTTCAAATGGTGGGGCGCAATTTAACGCGGGAAAGGGCTTGTCCAATGAGGGCCAACGCGCTGCCATTGCGGGGAGTATCGCTGGAGCACATCATATCCATGCACTCGCTCAAGCCTATCAGACTCCGGTCATTTTACATACCGATCACTGTGCTAAAAACCTTTTGCCTTGGATTGATGGCTTAATTAGTGCTAGCGAAGCACATTACGCCCGTACTGGACGGACTTTATTTAGCAGTCATATGATTGATCTTTCAGAGGAGCCTTTGGAAGAGAATATCGAAATCTGTAAACGCTACCTCGAGAGAATGAGTAAAATTGGGATGACCTTGGAAATTGAACTGGGCATTACCGGTGGTGAAGAGGACGGAGTAGATAATTCTGATGTAGACAGTTCGAAACTCTACACACAACCCGAAGAAGTCGCCTATGCTTATGAGCAACTCATGCAAGTGAGCGATCAATTTACAGTTGCGGCCGCTTTTGGAAATGTGCATGGTGTTTACAAGCCGGGAAATGTAAAACTCACCCCAAAAATTCTTAAAAACTCACAAACCTATATTCAAGAAAAATTCGGCACTGGGACTAACCCAATCGATTTTGTCTTCCACGGTGGAAGTGGTTCCACTCTGGACGAAATTCGCGAATCAATTGGTTATGGTGTGGTTAAAATGAACATTGATACCGATTTACAATTTGCCTTCACAGAAGGGATTCGAGATTATATGGTGGGGCAATATGAATATCTAAAAACGCAAATCGGGAATCCAGACGGCGGTGATCTGCCAAACAAAAAATATTACGACCCACGTAAATGGTTACGCGAAGGTGAGGTGACGTTTAAAGCGCGCTTGAAAAAAGCCTTTGAAGATTTAAACAATATAGATACCTTGTAAACAAATAACAAGTCCTATGGCCTGGTTCAAACGTACAACAAAAGGAATTCAAACGCCGACGGAGCTCAAAAAAGACGTTCCTAAAGGATTGTGGTATAAGTCCCCTACTGGAAAGATTGTCGACGCAGAAGAGTTGGCACGCAATTTCTACGTGAGTCCGGAGGACGGTTATCACGTGCGTGTTGGCAGTAAAGAGTACTTCGAGATTTTATTTGACGACAATAAGTTCAAGGAACTCGACAAGGATTTAAGATCTAAGGATACCTTAAAGTTTCAAGACACCAAAAAATATACGGACCGGCTAAAGGAAGCTGAAAAGAAAACAAATCTAAAGGATGCTGTGCGCACTGCAGTCGGGCGTTCTATGGGTGAAGACTTAGTGGTCGCTTGTATGGATTTCGGTTTTATCGGAGGCTCTATGGGAAGTGTTGTCGGGGAAAAAATTGCCCGAGCAGCAGACTATGCACTTAAAAACAAAACGCCCCTATTGATCATTTCCAAAAGTGGAGGAGCCCGTATGATGGAAGCCGCATTATCCTTAATGCAGCTGGCCAAAACAAGTGCCAAGTTAGCCCAACTGGCTGACGCCAAAATCCCTTATATTTCGCTTTGCACAGATCCAACCACTGGGGGTACCACCGCGTCCTTTGCTATGCTTGGGGATATTAATATCAGTGAGCCAGGAGCTTTAATCGGATTTGCCGGCCCTCGTGTCGTTCGTGACACCACAGGAAAAGAGTTGCCTGAAGGTTTTCAAACCGCAGAATTTCTATTAGAGCACGGTTTCTTAGATTTCATTTCACACAGAAAAGACCTTAAGAAAAACATCAATCGATACCTCGACTTGATTCAAAATAAGCCATTACGCACCGTAGTCGAAGCCTAAATTGTTTTTAGCGACACCGACGACTCTTCAAGCAGAAAGGGTTGTTTTGCGCGCTAAGTGTAGCTAATTTATCGCTCGTGGGCCTCGACCCTAATCTAAATTAATCGTGAACTCGATACCATTCACCGTAAGAATGGCTGTGGCATCACAAGTGCCGTCACCAAAATCGAGTGTCCCGGAAAGATTTTCTTGGGTGATTTGCATCACTCCCGAGACGATATAATCGCACAAAGCCAAGCCGCGTACCAAAGGACTTGTTGGGTTGACGACCCCAGTTCGCATAAATCCAGTACTTAAGGTTGTTTCCCAATCACCCCAAATGTGGTAGACATTGTCAATCCAAGTTCCTGAACCTACACCTTCTACCCATTCGACATAGCGCGTTCCTACTCGATTCGCGGTAACACTGCTTCCACTAAAGGCCACAGTAATATTTTCATTAAGACTGGACTGAGGGTTACCATTATTATTTTCTGATTCTCTTATGATTTGTCCCCCACCGGTTACCTGATTACTATTGAAGTAAAAATCTTGATACACATAATCTATGGTACGCAATCCACCGACTCTCGGACCATACTCAAGAACAATTCGACCCGACACCTCCGGTCCACTGAGCAATTGACATGATGGACCAAAATCAACGATCAGGGTAACTTGCGTGCCCTCAACATTAACCTCAAAGTCTGGACAGGACGCACCAAAAATTGAATTGGGCATACGTCCGGGTTCTTCTATATAATTATATCCACTCTCTACGATGTGTTGAGTGGCCTCAAAAATACCATCAGACTTGGCCGCCAAGGCCGAATCACTCACGGAAACATTCACCTCCGGCACACTATCGTCATTACCTGAGCAAGAAACCATAATAACCGCCACCGAAAAGGCAAAACAAACTTTCTTAGAGAGCTGAGCAAAGGAATGGGTCATAATTAAAGGTAGAATTTATAGGTTACAGTCACAATTGGTCACCAACGGACCCGTTTTTAATGGGCAATGATTGATTTTGTTACAATTATACAGAAAAAAATAATTCAATTTTGTATTTTCGCGGCTCGATAATCACGAGGTTATCAACATACATAAAAATCATTTAAATAATATTGGCATGTATTTATCATCTGAGAAAAAACAAGAAATTTTTAAAAAACACGGCAAAAGTGTTACCGACACCGGTACTGCCGAAGGCCAAATCGCTCTTTTCACCTACCGAATTCAGCATTTGACCCAGCACCTAAAACGCAATCACAAAGATTATAACACAGAGCGCTCGCTAGTAAAACTCGTCGGTAAAAGACGATCTCTACTCGATTATCTAATGAAAAAAGATATTATGCGCTACCGTGCTATAGTCAAAGAACTAGGCCTACGTAAATAAATTAAAAAGGGATACCGTTGGTATCCCTTTTGTTTTTGCATTCTTAAGAATTATAGCCTAGCTTTGATTGATCTTACAGAATGTAAACAATGCTAAAAAAGCTGAATTGAGTTTTTCATTGGTTCGAAACAACACCACAACAACACAACCTTTGGCCGAAAATCGGTCAGCGACCAATTAAAAGCATCATCTAAGATGCATAAATGAAAAACAAATGATACCTAAAGTATTTAAAGAGGTTATTGACCTCGGGGATGGTCGTCAGATCACCCTAGAAACTGGAAAACTAGCCAAACAGGCCCATGGTTCTGTCGTGGTTCAGTCTGGTAAATGTATGTTGCTTTGTACTGTAGTTTCTAACTATCAACAAAGTGATGTTGACTTTTTGCCTTTGACTGTAGATTATCGCGAGAAATTCGCGGCTTCAGGACGTTATCCTGGAGGATTTTTTAAACGTGAAGCCCGTCCAAGTGATGGTGAAGTACTCACTATGCGTCTTGTAGACCGCGTGTTGCGTCCTTTGTTTCCAAAAGATTACCATGCAGAAACTCAAGTTATGATTCAATTGATGTCTCATGATGAAGAGGTAATGCCTGATGCTTTGGCAGGACTTGCGGCCTCTGCTGCTATTCAATTATCTGATTTCCCTTTTGAATGTCCTATTTCAGAGGTTCGTGTAGGACGTGTTAATGGTGAATTTATCATTAACCCATCTCGTGCTCAACTTGAAGAAAGTGACATCGATATGGTCATCGGTGCCTCTGCAGACTCTGTCATGATGGTGGAAGGAGAAATGAACGAAATTTCAGAAGAGGAAATGACCGAGGCCATTAAAGCCGCTCACGAGGCGATTAAGGTTCAATGTGCTGCTCAGGTGCGCCTGGCTGAAGCTGTTGGCAAAAAACCAACTCGTGAATATGCCGGCGAACGTGAAGATGAGGCTTTAGCCCAAAGAATTCACGACATGGTGTATGATAAAGTTTATCAGGTCGCTCAGTCTGGATCAAGTAAGCAAGAGCGCAGCGCTGCCTTTGGTGCCATCAAAGAAGAAGTTAAAGCGAGTTTCTCAGAAGAAGAATTAGCGGACTACGGTTCTATGATCTCCAAATACTACAGCAAAGCGGAAAAAGAGGCCGTGCGCGATTTGACCCTTAACGAGGGACTTCGTTTGGACGGCAGAAAAACTACAGATATTCGCCCGATCTGGTGTGAGGTAGATTACCTGCCTTCTACACACGGATCTGCGATTTTTACCCGTGGAGAAACTCAAGCCTTGGCAACGGTAACCCTGGGAACCTCTCGAGAGGCCAATCAAATTGATATGCCCTCATTTGAAGGTGAAGAGACATTCTATCTTCACTATAATTTCCCTCCGTTCTCAACCGGTGAAGCCCGCCCAATTCGCGGTACATCAAGACGAGAAGTGGGGCACGGAAACCTTGCCCAACGCGCATTAAAAGGAATGATCCCTGCGGATTGTCCTTATACGGTCCGCGTAGTTTCTGAAGTATTAGAGAGTAATGGAAGCTCCTCTATGGCAACGGTTTGTAGTGGGACCATGGCCCTTATGGATGCTGGTGTACAAATGAAAAAACCAGTCTCTGGAATTGCTATGGGTCTGATTTCTGGAAATGACGGGAAGTACGCTGTATTGTCAGATATCTTAGGAGATGAAGATCA
>DDCS01000039.1:0-1125 GCA_002335345.1 Flavobacteriaceae bacterium UBA2000
CGATAATTTAGAGGTGATTTATTATTTCTTTGCCTTTATGATGGTCTTACAGTTATTGTGGGCCCTATTCAAAATGCCGGAAACTAAAGGAATTTCTCTAGAGGATTTAGAAAAGGAATTGGTCGATCATGAAGCCTGATTTCCCCAAAATAATTTGTTGGGGAGAAATTCTTTGGGATGTCTTTGAGGATCACTCGGTGATCGGTGGCGCCCCGTTTAATGTAGCCCAAAGACTCCATAGCTTGGGCGTCAATACACTCATGGTCAGTACGATTGGTCGTGACCCACTCGGGGAAAGCGTCTTGGATTATATGCGACAAAAGGGTCTGAGCACTCAAAGTGTTTCGCGGCACGACCATTTAGCTACAGGAAGGGTTAATGTGATCTTGGATGAACAAGGCGCGGCGCGTTATACCATCGAGGATCCTGCAGCCTGGGATCACATTGGTCATCGTAACAAAATTGACCCGGCGCTACAATCTGCCCGGGTCTTAGTTTTTGGCAGTTTGGCTTTGCGTCATCAGCCCAACCAAAAAAGCCTCAATGATTTATTGAAATACAAACTTTTCATGGTTTTTGATGTCAATCTTCGGCCACCACATTTTGATTTGTCCTGGATTGAAGGCATGATAAAAAAGGCAGACCTAATCAAAATGAATGATGAAGAATTGGATTATTTATATGCGTCATCACTTGATTTTCAAGAAAGCGATTCCATTGATGAAAAATGTGCTAAACTCTCGGCCTTTGACGCTAATAAAATTTGGTGTGTGACCTTAGGTGGTGCAGGAGCGAGATTATTTGTTGATGGGTTCTGGTATGCTCATTCGGGTTATGTCGTGGAGGTTATGGACACTGTGGGTGCCGGAGACAGTTTTTTGGCAGCTTTAATTCAGGAATTAATTATTGAAAAGCGAGGGCCGGATCAAGCATTGGACACTGCAGTACAAATCGGGAGTATCGTTGCGGCTAAAGCTGGAGCTAATCCTGAAATCAGTGCTATGGATTTAGATAATTTGATCGCAAAATAGGCGACTAAATTGCCTTGTTTCATTCCGATTTAAAAATGAAATTTTTGTTTTGCAGACGCTAAAATAAATTTATATTTGCACCCGCTGCAGCGTA
>DDCS01000039.1:1153-10868 GCA_002335345.1 Flavobacteriaceae bacterium UBA2000
TTCGATTCCTGGAGGTACCACATTCACAAAGCGATCAAGCAATTTGTTTGATCGCTTTTTTTATTTCTTTTTTTAAAATCATCTATAAACGATGCACGCATGTATTAAATCACGATTATGTTTTTGATGGAGTCGGAACAATTTTAAATAATCACTGTATCTTAGTGAAAATTAAAATTTTAATCAATTTAAAGTAGGGTAAAATGAATGAACTTTGTTTTACCTTATGAGCACCCGAATAAACAGGGTTCAATGTTTATCCCAAAAAAATAAGACACTATGAAACAGTCAAGAAGACATTTTTTAACGCAAACATGCCCGTCGGTGGCCTTTGCTTTTTTTGGCCTTTCTTTTCTGGAGGCTTGTTCGAGTGATTCAGATACGGCGTCGGGTCCAACAAATAACGACCAGCCAGGAGGGACCTCTGGTTATGAGATCAGTGGTAATACGGTAACCGTGGATTTAGGCAATGCTAATTTTACTGATTTGGCAAATCCTGGGGGATATACCAATATTTTAAATGCAGGAGTGCTTTTATTGCGCCTAAGTTCAACAGAAATAGCGGCTTACGATAATTGTTGCCCGCACAGAGGCACTAATAATCTTTGGAGTTATTCATCGGGGACATGGACGTGTGGTAACCATGGTAATAGCTACTCAAATGATGGAAACAATGTTGAATCTTGTAATTCAGGAGCCACCTCTGGAGGTTTGAAGAAATACACGACAGTGCTCACTAATAACACACTAGTAATTACAAAAGCTTAGCACATTGGGACGACTGTATTTTTTATTAATTTTTGTTTTTTCTTTCGGTATTGCTGAAGTACATGCCCAAGAGCTCGACGATATTTTTAATTCGATCGAAAAAGAAGAGGAGTTGCCCTTATTGCCTGACAAAATGCTCTTTACTCAGCGCTTTTTATGGGGAGAAAATGGTCTACTCAGACGCTCTGAATTGGCACCACTATCGCCAATACAACGAAGTCGAGAGATTGAATTGCGGCGTAAAATGCTGGTAACGCATCAAGTTTTGGGTTACGTTACGCTTGCTTCGATGATCGCCCAAGGGATTATTGGCGGGAAACTTTACAACTGCGACAACTGTAATTCACGAGAATACAACCAAATAAAAAATGCACACGAAACCATGGCTGCTGTCGTTAATGTGAGCTATTTTTCAGGCGCAGCTTTATCGCTTTTTGCCCCCCCTCCACTAATTAATCGTACGGAAAAAGGTTTGTCGTCAGCAAGAGCACATAAGTGGTTAGCGAGTATTCATTTTTCAGCTATGGTAGCCACAAATTTATTGGCAGATGGGGCGAGTGAAAGTCAGACAGGTCGGAATCTGCATAGAATAGCGGCTTACACGGCCTTTGGTAGCTTCGCGACCGCAACTTTAGTACTCACCTTTTAGTTTTTTGCTATGTTTCTAAACATCAAAAAAGTTCTATTCGTGGTTAAATTTGCCCTGGTTTTGTCCTATTCAAATCTGATGGGTCAAAATCAGACAACAAGTTCAAGTACATGGACCTTAGATCCAAGTCGCTCGGAAATAAGTTATACTGGCGCACATCTATTACATGAGTGGACGGGCGTCAATAACAATTTGGTGGGTTTGATGAAATCCAATGATGGACAACTTGACATGATAGCCGTGTCTGCTAAGGTCGCGGACTTTGACAGTGGTAATGAAAATCGCGATGCCCACGCATTGGAACTTCTCGACGTTTTTGATTTTCCCAATGTTCGATTTTTGGCCAAAAAGTTTACCCAGAGCGGTCAACAAGTAGTTATGGACGGGATTTTACAATTCCGCGGCGTAAGCCGAGATATTTCTGTGACGATGACGGTCGAGCCGGAGCTGGATCAATACAAGGTCTTCGGGGCGTTCACGGTCCAACCAACGTTATTTGATATGCCCTTGCCTTCTTTTATGCTTAAAGACATCGATGACGCCCTAGAGGTCGAGGTGTCCCTGATGTTTATTCCCAGTGAACAATAAGATGATTCTGGACAGGGTAAAACGCAAAAAGGCCAGCAAATGCTGGCCTTTTCTATTATCGTCAATAACTAATCTATAGTAGTGGTAAAACTACTTTGTCGATAACGTGTACTACTCCGTTGTAAGCCTGTACATTGTTAGCAATGATATTGGCCACACGTCCATTCGGGTCAACAAGCTGTGGACCATTGGTTAGATCAACAGTTAAATTCTCTCCGACTAAAGTTGGTACGGGCATATCTTGGGTTAAATCTTCTGCGCGAACATTGGCTTCTCCAACCACGTGTGTTAGAAGAACTGCCGTCAATGTATTCACATCAATTTGAGAAAGATCATCAATGCCAAGTTCGGTCAATAAGCTGCCAAATGCATCATTGGTTGGTGCAAATGCGGTCAATGGCGTTCCAGCTCCTGTTGAACTTAAAATAGTTACAAAAGGTACTTCTAAATCTGGACGCGTCAAGGCCGCGACCAAAGTCTCAAAAGTTGGGTCTGCAGTAGCAAATGTTGCAATGGTAGGTAACCCAATAACTTGGTCCACGATATGAATCACACCATTTGTTGCTTCAATATCAGCTTGTGCTACTGTACTTACTCCATTGAAAACAACGCCGTTTGATGTGTTGAAGTACAAGCTCAAAACATCACCGTCCATATTGGTCGCGTTTGTTTGCGTGTATCCAGCACCGGCTGCAGTTAGGTCTGTAGACATTACAGTATCAGCAACGACATGGTTTAAAAGGATGTTGGCTAAAACGTCTGTAGGGACTTCGCTTAAGTCAGCAAATCCATTAGCGGTTAAGAAGCTGTCGAAAGCAGCATTTGTCGGCGCTAGTACAGTGAATTCGCCGCCGCTCAATACGGTAACTAGATCCCCATCAGCAGCTTGAAGCGCTGCGACCAAGGAGCTCAGCTCTGCTGTTTCTAAAGCAGTTTCAACTATGTTCAGGGGTTCTGGTGTCGGTGTTGTGTTCTCGTCGTCATCGGAACACGCCACAAATGTGAATGAGAACGCCAATAAGGCAAGGGTAGTTGGTTTAAGAAATTTTTGAAAAATCATAGCTATTTGTTTTTATGAGTCACAAAGAAACGGCATTATCTTCATTTTTTGTTTAATCTTTTGTTAAAAATGTTAAACAAAATAGAATTCCATAGAAATCAATGAGTTGACTTCATGTAAATCATCATATGGGATAAATTTGACAATAAATTGACATAAGAAAACGCAGGCAAATCGTATTTTCGCCCTTACAATATTCAATAATTTGATGAACTTAGTTCTTGATTTAGGCAATACGCGGGTAAAGTTCGGTGTATTTGAGCACCACAAATTAATCGCTCATGGCTTTTGGTTAGAAAAAAATTTGCGCGATGGCTTTGAGCATCTCTTAATAACCTATCCAGAGTTGAACACGGCTATTTGGTGTCAGAGCGGTGCCGATCGTCCGTTATTTTTGGATTATGTTTCAAGTAAACTCAATGTTTTTCACATGAATCATAATTTAAAATTGCCTTTAGATAATCACTATAAGACTCCGAAAACTTTGGGACATGATCGCTTGGCCTTAGTTAGTGCAGCCAAATTTCATGCTCCAGGGGTCGCGTCATTGGTGATTGATTGCGGGTCCTGCGTAACTTACGATTTTATTGATGCTAACGGACGCTATTATGGTGGAGCGATAAGTCCCGGTCTGGCCATGCGTTACAAAGCAATGCATGACTACACAGAGAAGTTACCTGATCTGAGTATTCAAGCCACTGACCATTGGTATGGAGACAGCACGGATAACTCGATGCATCAAGGGGCATTTCGTGGATTAATTCATGAAATTCATGGGTTCATAAATCAGTATAAGCAATACAATCCTAATTTAACGACATTTTTAACAGGAGGAGACCTTGAAATTTTGCGAGATCACATAAAAAATGACATCTTTGCCCATCCTAATTTTTTATTGGAAGGACTCAACCAAATTTTATTGATCAACAAGGACTGATGCTCAAAAAAATATTTATCGTCATGGCATTTGCCATTACTGCCCCGATCTGGGGGCAGGGGACGACCTCGCCTTATTCTTTTTTTGGGATTGGCAATTTAAATTTTCGTGGAACGGTCGAAAATCGACTTATGGGGGGCGTGAGCACTTATTCCGATAGTATTCACGTAAATCTTCTGAATCCAGCGGGTCTGGCCAATTTGAAATTAGTCAATTATTCAATTGCCGGCAGTCATAAGTTCAACACGCTAAGTACGGCCTTGGACAGCGAGCGGGCCACTACGACAACGCTCGATTATATGGCGGTAGCGTTCCCCATGGGAAAATTTGGAGGGGCGTTTGGGCTTTTGCCTTTAACGACCTCTGGGTATAAACTAGAAAATATAGACGGCACCAATACAACACAATACACAGGCAGTGGTGGAATGAACAAAGTGTTTTTTGGTTTAGGTTATGCCCTAACACCTGAATTAAATTTAGGAGTTGAGGCGAATTATAATTTTGGTAAAATCCGCAATAATGCGGTAACCTTTCAAGAGGACATTCAACTAGGGACCGAAGAAGACAATGAAAGTGACTTGCTAGGACTCAGTATGAATTTGGGACTACAATATAGACGTGTTCTCAAAGGAAAGCTCAATGGTTTGGCGTCTGTGAGTTATACCCCTGAGACCAAATTCACTTCGGAAAATGCCCGGCAAATAGCGACCGTGCTCTTATTGCCAAACGGAAATACTTCGCCAATCGACCGACGCGATATTGAATTGGCTAACACTGATTTTGTTTTTCCTTCTCAGTTAACTGTGGGACTTGGGTTAGTTGAGGAACGTAAATGGTCTTTGTCTGCAGAAGTGAGTGCACAGAAAACAAGTAATTTGGCTAGTAGTACTGTTGTGTTAGACAATGTTACTTATGAAGATGCTGTGCGTTTTAAAATGGGCGGATTTTACATACCAGACTACAATTCATTTTCAAACCTCCTCAAGCGGATTGTTTATCGTGGCGGGTTCCGCTTTGAAGAGACTGGAATTAATGTAAACGGCAACGCGATCACAGAGTTTGGCATGTCTTTTGGGTTAGGGATTAATCTAGGACGTACATTTTCCAATGTAAATATTGGTGTCGAGTACGGAGGTCGTGGGACTAAAAATAATGGATTGGTAGAGGAATCATTTGTCAATATATTTGTAGGCCTATCTCTTAATGACAAATGGTTCGAAAAAAGATTATACGATTAAAATAGAGTTATGAAAACTAAGATTTTTCTTTTGGCATTTTTTGCCATTTTGATGACGACAAACACCAGTGCTCAAGACGACTGCACTATTGCTGTTTCTTTATTTACAGAACCAGCTAAAATCAAGAATTATAAAGGAGCATTGCCTCATTATGATAAGGTAATCACCTCATGTCCTCAATATAGTGTCGCTGTGTATCAATACGCGGTGAAAATGTTCGAATACTTTATTGAGCAAGGAGACCAAGCCAAAATTAAAGATCTTGAGAACGCTTATCAATTGCGTATGAAATACTTCCCAAAAAAGTCCAAAAAAGGGGATATTATGGCGGACATTGCCCAAATTAAATACGACAACGGTATTGGTGACAAGCTGTCTCAGTACAATGCTTTTGATTTGGCCTACAAAACGGATGAGCCTAATTTTAAAAGCCCAAAAGCGATTTATACTTATTTTTCCTTGGTCATGGATCTTTATAAAGACGGCCAAAAGGACATACAAGAAGTCTTTGATCTTTATGACATTATTGTAGAGAAAATCGAAAAAGAAGAAGGTAATTATGCTTTGCAAATCAACAAAATGATTGAAAAAGAGGAGGCCGGTCAGAAATTGAGTAGCAAGGATCAAAAGAAACTTGATGGTTACGAAAAGTACTTGGGTTATTATGCAAAAATTAAAGAAAGTGTGGACACCAAGTTGGGATCTGTTGCCGATTGTGACAATTTAATTCCTTTGTACGAGAAGAATTTTGAAGAAAAGAAAGAGGATATCGCTTGGCTTAAAAGTGCAGCGAGTCGTTTGAATGCTAAGGATTGTGAGACGCCTTTGTTTTATCAGTTAGTCCAACAATTGCATTCACTTCAACCTTCTGCAGCCTCTGCCTTTTATCTCGGTCGATTGGCCGATCGTGATGGAAACAATACTGATGCCATAAACTACTATAATCAGGCCGTTGAGCTCGAAACCAATTTGAATAAGGCAGCTGATTATACCTTTGCTATTGCAGAGAATTATCGCAAACGAGGAAGTTATAGCAATGCGCGAAGCAGTTATTTTAAAGTTTTGGAGCAAAAGCCTTCAAAAGGGATTTGCTACTTGCGAATTGCCGATATGTACTCGAAAAGTTCCAACGATTGCGGTGGAAGTGTATTTGAGAAGAGAGCCATTAACTGGAAAGCTGCTGAAATGGCTGATCGTGCGGCCCGTGTAGATGCTTCTGTTGCCGCTACGGCAAGAGCGACTGCTGAGAGTTATCGCGGACGCGCTCCGAGCAAGAGTGATATTTTTGCTGAAGGTATGGCCGGAAAGGTCATCACCATTAATTGTTGGATCGGTGGCAGTGTAAAAGTGCCCAACCTTTAATGAGAAAATACAAACATAATTTACCTATTAGCGCCATAGTCTTTTTCGGACTTATGGCGTTTTTTTCTTGTGAAGGAACGTATGATCAGGTACAGCAATTAAATCTGAGTGATGAGCGCCCGATCGCAGAAGGCCAAGAGGTAAATTTAAAATATACTGATTCAGGACGCTTAGTGACCAATCTTATTGCCCCCATACTTTTGGACTACAGCAATTATGAGTTTGACTACCAAGAGTTCCCCCAAGGTATTGACATTCACTTTTTTGATCAGGATCAAGAGAGTACGGTCCGCTCAGACTATGCCATACGTTATGGCTCTAGTGGTCTTGTCGATTTGCGTCAAAATGTTGTATTGACCACGGCCGATGGAAATGTTTTGGAAGCACAACAACTGTATTGGAACCAAAGAGGACAATGGTTGTTTACTGACCAACCTTATCGAATCACCTTTAGTGACGGCTCGTATAATGATGGGAGTCGATTTGATGCCAATGAAGATTTTACTATCTTTCTTTCAAGAAATAATCAAGGGGTTCAACGTATTGTTGAACCCGAATAAATCCCATTTATATGCGCGGCAAGATTTACAAGCTTTTTGAATATGGCTACATCGCAATGGCTCTATTTTCGATATACTTAGTCCTTACGAATTGGAGTGAAAATAGAGAGCGTTCTTATATGTTTATCATTTTTGCTGTCGTGGCGGTCGGTATGTATTTTTTTAAGCGTTGGTTTAGAAAAAACATGGAAAATCGTTCCAAATAATTCATGGAAGGCCCCCTGGTAATCATTCTTGTTTCACTGCTTTTTTCGGCTTTTTTCTCCGGAATGGAAATCGCCTATGTTTCGGCCAATAAGATTCATCTCGAAATTGAAAAGAAACAGAATAACTTTATTGCTACAGTTTTAAAACGAATTACGCTTCGCCCCTCTAAGTTTATCGCAACGATGCTAGTCGGTAATAATATTGCGCTGGTGATCTACGGATTATTTATGGGCGAGGTTTTGATGCATTGGGTGCCTCTTGATGGATTTTGGGGGCTTTTGGCCCACACATTTATCTCAACGCTCGTCATTTTATGGACAGCGGAGTTTTTGCCTAAAGTTTTTTTTCAGATTTACGCCAATCAGTTAGTGGTTGTTCTATCCTTGCCGGCCTACATTTTTTATCTATTGTTTTCGGTGGTTTCCGAATTAGTGATTTGGATTTCGGATTTTATATTGAGGGTTTTATTCAGAACACCTGGAGACAATCTGCAATTGAGCTTTAGTAAGGTTGAATTGGGCCATTACATCAATGAACAGATGGATAGCTTGGAAATCGAGGATGAGGTGGATAGTGAAATACAAATTTTTCAAAATGCGCTTGAGTTTTCCGATGTTAAAGCCCGTGAGGTAATGATTCCTCGTACAGAGGTAATCGGGGTTGAGGTACTCACCACGCCGCGTGCCTTGAGCGAGCGCTTTACAGAAACGGGACTGTCAAAAATCTTGGTTTATCAAGATAATCTAGATAATATCTTGGGCTATGTTCACTCTTTTGAACTCTTTAAAAAACCGGAGGTACTGAGTCAAGTTTTGATGCCTGTGGTCTTTATTCCCGAGACCATGCTGGCTAAGGATATCCTTCAAGTGCTCACGCGCAAACGCAAGAGCATCGCAGTAGTTGTGGACGAATATGGGGGTACAGCCGGCATAATTACTGTAGAGGACATCATTGAAGAGCTTTTTGGTGAAATTGAAGACGAACACGACTCGCTCGCTTTGGTAGAGGAAGAACTGGATCAAAATCGCTGGCGTTTTTCGGCGCGCTTGGAAGTAGATTATCTCAATGAAACCTACAAATTGGACTTGCCAGAAAGTGAGCAATATGAGACCTTGGGAGGATTAATTGTCCATGTAGCCGAGGAAATTCCAGAGCAAGGAGAAGTCATTGACATAGAAGATTTTACCCTCACAATCCTTGAAGTGTCCAACACGAAAATCGAGCTTGTGGAACTCTCCAGAGTCGCTGCAGATTGATTTTGCGTTTTGGTTGTGTTTTTTTTCATTTGAGTTTTTTATAAATCGTTAATAAGTGGTATTTTCGCCCCCTATCAAAAAAGACTAAAGATGGCAGTTTTAAATAGTATTCGTAAGCGCGGTGTGTTCTTGATTCTCATCATTGCTTTGGCCTTGTTTTCATTCATTTTGAGTGATATTATCAATAAGGGCAGCAGTGCAGCGAGTGTACAGAATGTTGTAGCAACAGTCAATGGAACAGAGATTTTGCGTGAAGATTTTATGACCCAGGTCGATGAATATCAACGTAATTTAGGGCCAAACGCAGCGGCCTCTCAAGCGATGAATCTCGTTTGGGATCGTCAATTGAAATCTTTGTTGTACGACCAGCAAGTTAAGGCTCTCGGGTTGACCATTTCTGAAGAACAACTCAATGACCAACTGCGCATGACCTTGGCCAATAATCCTACATTTCAGGATGAAAATGGGCTCTACAGTGATGCACGCCTTTTAGAGTACATGGCGGCGATCCAAAACAATGCCCGAGCCAAACAACAGTGGGACACCTTTTTAAAAGGGGTACGCGAGAGTTTAGGGCAGTCGACCTATGCTACTTTAGTGGCCAGTGGAATGGAAGTTTCTATGGCGGATGGTGAGCAATTATACCGTTTTGAAAATGATAAAATTGACATCGAATATCTTCATGTTCCTTACTCGAGTATTGCGGATGAAGATGTCACCGTTTCTGAAAGTGAAATCAAGACCTACATACGCGAGCATGCCCAGGATTTTGAGGTAGACCCTATGGTAGACCTGGAATATGTCATTTTTGAAGAGTCTGCGTCCAATGAGGATATGGAGGCTCAAAAAGAGGATTTGACGGCATTGATTGACGGGTTTAATGCTGCAGACGACGTGGCCTTTTATGTGAATGACAATTCAGATCAAAATTTTGTAGATCAGTGGGTGCGCAAAGAGGGTATGGCTCAGATTTTAAGAGACTCACTTCTCGCTTTACCTGAAGGAGACGTTTATGGACCTTATCGCGATGGGAGTAATTTTAAATTGTCTAAGGTTGTTGCAACCATGCAAATGCCCGACTCAGTTGAAG
>DDCS01000117.1 GCA_002335345.1 Flavobacteriaceae bacterium UBA2000
CAGGCGTATGGGCATAATCAACAATGACCGTTACCCCATTGGGCGCGACATAATATTGAAATCGCCCTGAGACACTTTCCAAAGTACTGATCTGCTGCAAGACGCTTATAGGGTCGACCTCAAGCAGGATCCCACAGGCATAAATAGCCAGTAAATTGTAGGCATTAAATCCCCCGATAAGTTTTACCCAAACCTCCTGTCCGTCGATTTTAAGCAATTGTCCGCTTATCTGCTGCTCCAAAACCTGGACCTTAAAATCTGCTAAAGATTTCTGAGCGTAAGTCTGCACCCGGGCTTTGGTATTTTGCAGCATGAATCCCCCATTTTTATCATCCTGATTCGTCAGGGCAAAAGCTTGAGATTTAAGGCCGTCAAAAAAACGTTTTTTTACATCTCGGTAGGTTTTGAAGTCCTTGTGATAATCCAGATGATCGTGGGTCAGATTGGTAAATATACCTCCGTCAAAATCAAGACCTAAGGTTCTATTTTGATCAATTCCATGAGAACTCACCTCCATAAAGCAATGGGTCAGCCCAGCATCGACCATTTGCCGCAACAAACGATTAATGGTCAATGAGTCTGGTGTGGTATGCGTTGAGGGAATGATTTCATGGCCAATTTTGTTTTCTACCGTGGACAGTAAGCCCGCGGCATACCCCATCTTCGTGAACAATTGATGCAACAAAGTCGCTACCGTAGTCTTCCCATTGGTCCCGGTTACCCCCACCAAGACCAAATCCTTCGCCGGCTGCTCGTAAAAATTGTCGGCAATATAGGCCAAGGCGGCGCTGGCATCGCGCACCTGAACATAGGTAATCCCATTGATAATCATTTCGGGGAACTGCTCACAGATTATGGCTATTGCCCCTTGATCACAAGCTTGCTTAATAAATTGATGGCCATCGACTAAAACCCCTTTTATGGCGACAAAAACATCGTTTAAGGCCACGCGTCTTGAGTCAAATTCTACACCACGCACAGCAACTGCGGTAGAACCAACAACCTGCTCTATCCCCACACGATACAATATGTCTTTAAGTAATATCATGAACCGATGAGTGTTACTTTTTGAGTTTGTCCTATCGCAGTTCCTGGTTTGGGACTTTGTTCCATAATCGAACCACGCCCCCGTACTTCGACAGTCAATCCTAAATTTTCTAAAACAGCCAATGCATCCATTAAAGCCCAACCACGCACATCGGGAAGACCTTCAGGGGTTTCATTGAGCATTTGGGTGATTTGAGCCTCTTGCTGCATTAACTCAGACATGGGCTTTACGGGTAATTGAATCGTATCGCGTAAGGGACTGTCCGTATAGATTTTTTGAGCGATACGCTTGAACACAGGACCCGTGACATCTGCTCCGTAATACCCTTTTTTGGTGCTGGGCTTGTGAATTACGACAATACAGGAATACTTGGGGTCCTCTGCTGGAAAGTACCCCGCAAAAGAGGAGATGTATCGTCGATCTTTATCCCAATCCTCCATCCAATATTCCGTTCTGGCGGTCCCTGTTTTCCCCGCTATTGAAAAATGCTCCGAGTACAGGGCACGCCCCGTTCCCCGCGTGACGATATGTTCCAAAACATCGCGTACTTCACTCAAAGTTTGATCAGACAAGATTTTCGGATGCATCACTTCAGGGCCGTACTCGTGAATAACTTTATTGTCGCTAATAATGCGATCCACAAAGCGGGGTTTGACCATGGCCCCGTCATTGGCCAAGGCGTTGTAAAAAGTCAACACCTGGAGCGGAGTCATTCGCAAATTATAGCCATAAGCCATAGACGGCAAAGCATTCTTACTCCACTTACGATCCCCAGGGCGCGGTATCTCGGGCTGGCCCTCCCCTGAAATCGGCAAACCCAGCAAAGTATCCAAGCGCCATTGTTTGAAATAATCCAGCCAACGTTCTGGCGAATCTTTATAGGCGTCATCAATTAAACTTGCCAGACCAATATTCGAGGAGACTTCTAGCGCACGCGCGGCAGAAATCTTACCGTGTCCCTTGGTATCGGTGATCATTCGCCCGTAGAAGGCCTTACTTCCAAGTCGTGTGTCGACAATCTGAGCCGTGTCGATGGCGCGATCCTCCAAAGCGGCGGCAAAAGCAATTGTTTTGAAGGTACTGCCCGGTTCGTGACTTTCTCCAACGGCATAATTCAGCTTTTCGTAGTAGGTCCCCTGGGCCGTCCGTCCCAAATTGGCCAAAGCGCGAACCGCACCTGTGGCGACCTCCATAACCACTACAGTTCCGTGTTCTGCCTCGTAATATTCCAGTTGCGACAATAAAGCGTGATGGGCAATGTCTTGAATGTTGATATCAATGGTCGTGACCACGTCAAAACCGTCTCGCGGCTCAAGTTCATTTTCATCTGAAACGGGCTTCCACTGTCCTTTGGCAATTTTTTGCTTGAGTCTGTGGCCATCTTGACCGCGCAGGAATGGATCAAAGGCAGCTTCCAAGCCTACCGTATATGTCATCGTGTCGGAGGTCGTGTTATGCCCGACTAATCGCTCTGCAATTTTACCCAAGGGATGCTCACGCGTAGGTTTTTGGACCACAATTAAACCGCCACGATAGGGCCCTAAATTCAGCAAAGGCATTTGCTTAATCGCCAAAAAATCCGTGTAGTTTAAATCTCGGGCGATAAGCTGATACCGGCGATTGCCGCTCCGTGCCTTTTGGAGCATATTCTGATAATACGACGCTGAGCGACCAAAGTATTCACCCAACGCATGGGCCAACTGCGGCATTAATTTCTCGAAATTTGAGGCACTTACAGTCATGGCGTCAAACCGCACGTCATAGCGAGAAACAGAGGTCGCCAATAAACTGCCGTCTTGAGCGTAAATATTTCCTCTGTTGGCCTTAATCGGAATATTCTGAGTCGTCTTTTCGGCTGCCATTGCGCGATATTCCGCACCCTTGGCGAACTGAATTTGGCCCAATCGAACAACGACAGCCACAGCCACCATAAAAAGCAAACCCGCGACCACATAAAAACGCTTTAATGCCAGAGAATCCTTATTCATCTTTTGACCCATTTGAAGCGATTATTATTTTTTTTGGAGGAACCTCAGAGGGAAACAAGCCTCGATTGCCCATGGCCTTAATGATTTTTGTTTCCATTTTGGCATTCATCAAAGCCATTCGCCCGGCAACAAATTGACTTTTTAATTGTTTCACCTCCTCACTAAGGGCAGCAATCCTGTGCACCTTTTTATCCAACCGATGCGCACTGCTGATCATGATCATAGCCAAAGCCGACAAAAACAAGATAAACTTCCAAGTCTTCAAGGCATCTTGATTGATCAAAAATTGACCGCGAATTATATGAAGCAGCGAATCTTTCATAAGTCAGCTGTCCTTTGGGCTATGCGCAACTTTGCGCTGCGCGCCCTGTTATTTTTTTCAATTTCTTGAGCAGATGGAACGATGAGTTTACCGACCGGTTTAAACGGCATGAAGGCCCGCCCAAAAACGTCTTTTTCTGGCAATCCTTCAAAAAGACCATGACGCATGTAGCGCTTAACCAGACGATCCTCAAGACTGTGATAGGAAATTAAACTCAAGCGCCCAGAGGGCTTAATTACCTCTTTGGTTTGCAACAAGAATTCCTTCAAAACGGACAATTCTTGATTGACTTCCAGGCGAATGGCCTGAAAAATCTGAGCCATTATTTTGTGCTCCTTATTTCTGGGCATAAACGGACGCACGATAGATTTGAGCTCCTCGGTAGTTTTGATCATTTTCTCTTTTCGCGCAGCCTCGATAACCCGACTGAGTTTTGCCCCATTGCGCAATTCTCCGTACTCACGAAATAATACGGTCAATTGCTCCACCGAATATTCATTGAGTATTTGCGCTGCAGTAAGCCCCTGTTCTTGATTCATTCGCATGTCAAGGGCGCCATCGAATCTGGTTGAAAAACCGCGCTCCCCCTCATCAAATTGATGAGACGAGACGCCAAAATCACCCATGATTCCATCAACCTGAGCAACACCGTGAAATTTTAAAAAGCGTTTGAGGTATCTAAAGTTCTGGTGAATCAATAAAAACCTTGGGTCGTCTATACGGTTGTGGAGCGCATCTTGATCTTGATCAAATGCGATCAGTCGCCCTTGGGGACCCAACTGCGATAATAAATACCGCGAATGCCCACCGCCTCCAAAAGTTACATCGACATAAATCCCATCTGGCTTAATGGCTAAGCCCGCTACAGTTTCTGACAGCAGTACGGGATCATGATAACTCATTGGCAGTCGTATTTGGAGTTCCCATAACTTCTTCGGCCAAATCAGCGAAATCTAAGGCGGCGTCGGAAATCGCCTGCTCATACTTCTGAGCATCCCAAATCTCGACAATACCCACTGAGGCCGTCAACACCAGATCACGCTTAATCTGCGCTACAGACATCAAGTCGGCCGGGATATTCATCCTCCCAGTAGCATCGAGTTCAATCCGACGAACACCAGCAGTGAATCGCCTTGTAAAATCATTATTTTTTCTATTGAATTGATTTAGACCACCGATTTTTTGCATCAGCTCATTCCATTGGTCCATCGGATACAACTCAAGGCAAGGCTGAAAAACGGCTCTTTTCAATACAAAGCCTTCAGCAAGAACAGCAGACAACTGCTTTTTGAGATCAGCAGGAACCATGACCCGGCCTTTATTGTCCGCTTTACAATGATATGTTCCAATGAGATTAAGCACCTTGATTTGCGTTGAATTTGTTCAAATATACAGATTATTTTACCACTTTTTACCACTTTTTACCACATTGTTAATAAGTTTTACCCCCTGTTGATTACTGTCCAATTTCCGCCCTAAACAACCCATACACAGGACATTCTATATTCCGAAATTTTAGAAGATTATGAGATGATTAAGTCTTTGGCAAGCGCTCTTGATTTCGTTAAAATTTATGTAAATTTGTTTTTGGCAGTCAAACCAAATTATGGGGTACATACTCAAAAAGCAGAAGTCCTTTTCTTATCTAGACAAAGGTGAAGGCACACCAATAATTATATTGCACGGCCTCATGGGTGGATTGAGCAATTTTGAAGGGGTAACAGCATTTTTTTCTGAAAATGGTTATCGTGTAATTATTCCTGAATTACCCATCTACAGCTTGCCAATACTCAAGACAACGGTCAAAAACTTGGCGCTGCACGTGTCTAAGTTTATGGATTTCATGGAACTCGAGGAAGCAATTATACTCGGCAACTCCTTAGGAGGGCATATTGGTTTGTTGCTGGCTAAATTATTCCCCTCTAAAGTCAAAGCGCTTGTTATTACAGGGAGCTCTGGACTTTACGAAAATTCAATGGGCGAATCCTATCCTAAACGCGGTGATTACGAGTACATCAAGGAAAAGGCCCAAAATGTATTTTACGATCCAAACATTGCGACTAAAGAAATTGTCGATGAGGTTTATGCCAGTGTGAACGACCGGAATAAACTCATCAGAACCCTGGCCATTGCCAAAAGTGCCATTCGGCACAATATGGCAGATGATCTACCAAAAATGCACACCCCCACTTGCATCATTTGGGGTAAAAATGATACCGTAACGCCCCCCGAGGTAGCCAATGAATTTAATAGACTTCTGCCCGATTCAGCATTATATTGGATTGATCAATGTGGGCATGCCCCGATGATGGAGCACCCGGAGACATTTAATCAACATTTACATCACTGGCTGCAAAGTAAAGCCATTTAAAAGACGATTATGGAGGTTAAATCTGCGGAATTTGTCATGAGCAACAGCGCGGTTGACAAGTGCCCAAATCAACCCCTGCCTGAATATGCCTTTATTGGCCGTTCAAATGTTGGAAAATCTTCGTTAATCAACATGTTGGTTCAGCGAAAAAGTCTCGCTAAAACCAGCGGACGCCCCGGAAAGACACAACTGATCAATCATTTTATTATCAATAAAAATTGGTTTTTAGTGGATTTACCTGGGTACGGCTATGCCCGCGTTTCCAAAAAGAGCAAAAAAACCTTTCAAAAGTTCATTACCGAATATTTTGAAAAGCGCAAACAACTGGTCTTGGCTTTTGTTCTGGTCGACATTAGACACGCCCCACAGCCCATTGATCTCGAGTTCATGGCTTACTTAGGAGAAAGCCAAATCCCTTTTCATATTGTTTTCACCAAGGCGGATAAACTCAAACCCAATGCCTGTAATTTGGCCGTTGAGCAATACAAAGAAAAACTGCTTGAATTCTGGGAAGAAGTGCCCCATTATTTTGTAACTTCTTCATCAAACAACACCGGGCGCGAAGCGCTCTTGTCTTATATTCACGAACTCAATGCAGACTTTCATCAGGATTAATCCTGGTTTGTGTTTCCGGTATCGAGTTCTAATTTCTCAGCAAAATAATCGCAAAAATCACGCATGGTCGCCGCCATTTTTTGGTCATCGGTTGCGCGCTCGAATGTACCAGATAGCGCCACTAGGGTTTGGTGAAAGAATACCTTCATCTGATCTAATGGCATGGTTTTAGTCCACAAATCAATGCGCAAAGCCTCCTGGGATTGATCGTCCCATACCGAAAGCAATAAGGCCTTGGTTTCTTGGCGACTCACTCCTCCATCTGGAGCAGACCAATGCAATTTCTCGGGAATTTTGTTTTCGTCCAAATCAACTTCGATTGAAATCTGTGATTTATGTGTTGCCATTATGTTCTATTTTATTTCGTTATCAGGAGGTATTTTTATTATAAATTATTTTGCCGGCTTGTATCCGGAACCATGGTACAATTCCTGGGCGGATAAATTCATCAGGGTGTTCAAGTCGATCTCATTGTTGCTCATGTATCGCCTCACGATTTGCCATCCGATCCATTGCCCGATCATTCCCGGGGTCTCGTTATCCAAATCCAAATTAAATTTAGAATAAGGCGCTGGATCAATAAATCGATTCTTTAATCGAGAATTCGTGCTGTAAAGGTATTCTTGGGTTAAAAAATATTGCCAAATGAAATATTCATTTTCAAACGCCCAATTGAGCTCCTCCCGAGTAAATCCTATTTTGTCCGCATCGGTCGTCTCTGGCAGCCATAAATCTTTTAGGTACAAGAGCTTACCATAGTAAATCATTTGAGCCAAAAAACTACGCTCCGATGGCGGCGGCACAAACTTGCGGCCAAAGGCCGTAGCAACATCTGAAAAAAGCATCTGGGGCCTTAAATTTTTGGCGACATAGCGCGGCAAACCCGAATAAAAACGATGTTCCGTGCCCAAATAATTATCGAGCATCAAGATCAACCAACCTTGATTGGCAATTACTCGGGTCTTATAGTCCACATCTGAGGTGGTTGTGACCACATTGGGCGGCACAAAGTTGGGAAAATCGTATTGGATATGTCTGAGCAAATCACGACTCTGCTCTGCAATAAGCGCATCATCTGAAAAGACATCTAAAACAGCCTCTTCAATGGCCAATTGGAGTGTATCACTCATTTTAGCGATCCATACACTGTCCGGGTATTGCGTTGGAAAAAAAAGGGGATATGCTCGCTTAATAGAATCGAGATCGTCAGGCGATGCCTGAGCAAATACACGATCGAAACGCTCGACACGCACATTCAGGTCAATCGCTTGAATGGCACGCTCTCGCTCTGACATTTCACCGCAAGAAATCAAAATAACCCCTAAAAATAAAGGACCGATTAAAGAAAATCGCATCTTCATCATATCCTTCATAAATTTTATTCGCGCGTTAAAAATGATCTTCATAAAAAGTGAGGTTCTCTAGCTCAGTATTTCAGCTGGGATTACTTATTTTTGTGTCACAAAGGTATCATTAATTGCGCATAATCTCGGTGTCCATGGAGGCAGAAAAAGTTGCAAAGCATATAATTGAATGGCTGAAATCGTATGCCAAAAACGCAAAAACTAATGGATTTGTTGTTGGGGTGAGCGGTGGAATTGATTCGGCAGTAACCTCGACCCTTTGCGCCATGACCGGACTGCCCACTCTTTGCCTTGAGATGCCTATTCATCAGGCCATAGATCAAAGCAGCAGAGCCCACAAGCACGTGCAAAAATTGTCTGCTAAACACAAAAATGTGACCGGGCAGTCGGTTGACTTAAGCGCTACTTTTGACACTTTTAGTCATGCAGTGGTTCGGGACACAGATCACCCTAGAAATGAACTTAGTCTGGCTAATGCCCGCGCACGTCTGCGCATGACCACGCTATATTATTGTGCGGGCATACACGAATTCCTCGTTGCCGGCACGGGCAATAAGGTTGAAGATTTTGGCGTGGGATTTTATACAAAATACGGTGATGGCGGGGTTGATTTGAGTCCAATCGCAGACCTGGTTAAAAGTGAAGTGTTTGCC
>DDCS01000145.1 GCA_002335345.1 Flavobacteriaceae bacterium UBA2000
CGAACCATCGAAAGGTAGATTAGCAAAAAAGGGCCTATTGCCAGCGGAAATTGGTTGGCACACCCAACTCATTCACTCCAAATTGGATGCTGTCATATTGGGGATGCACGCTAGAAAAGACAACCCCGAGTTGCTAAAAGCTCAAGAATTGAACTTGCCCATTTATAGCTATCCAGAATACCTGTATGAAGCATCTAAAAGCAATACTCGAGTAGTTATTGGCGGTTCTCATGGGAAAACGTCTATTACTTCAATGATTTTGCATGTAGTTCAACATGTTGGTTTGGAATGCGACTACATGGTAGGCGCTCAATTAGAGGGTTTTGATACGATGGTCCATCTCACCGCAGAAAACGAATTTATGCTTATGGAAGGCGATGAATATTTATCTTCACCTATAGATCGTAGGCCTAAGTTTCACCTCTACGCCCCCAATATTGCCCTAATTAGTGGTATTGCCTGGGATCACATTAATGTCTTTCCCAGCTTCGAGGATTACCAAAGACAGTTTTCCATTTTTATTGATAAAATCGTTCCGGGAGGGACTCTCGTTTATAATGAGGAGGACCCTCAGGTTAAAGAATTGGTTGAAAATTCAATCCACCCCATTAAAAAAATACCCTATTCTGTGCCCGTATACCATATCGAGGAAGGGGTCACTTATCTCGAGACCCCGGAAGGGCCGATGCCCGTCGAAGTATTTGGCGCTCACAACCTAAGTAATCTAGAAGGGGCCCGCTGGATCTGTCAACTCATGGGCGTCGATTCTGAGGACTTTTATGAGGCCATTGCTTCGTTTAAAGGAGCGAGCAAACGATTAGAACTCTTGGTGAGCAGGCCAGACTTTATCGTCTATAAAGATTTTGCCCATGCGCCCAGTAAAGTCAGTGCCACTATGAGTGCGGTACGCCAACAGTATCCAAATCACAAACTTGTTGCGTGCCTAGAATTACATACTTACAGCAGTCTTTCTCAAGATTTTATAGGAGAATATGGTCATACCCTTGATTTGGCTGATGAGGCCGTAGTGTTCTATCAGCCCGAAACGCTTGCTTTAAAAAATAGACCACCCATTCCGNNCAAAATGCGCGCCCTCTTGTTTTATTACTGATGAGTAGTGGAAATTATGGAGGACTGGATTTAAAACGAGTTTTCGGATAATTTTTGAATTATCCCTTTTCAATTTATAAAACATCAGTTTTCATAAGATAAAATCATATTGATTTGTAGTACGCTCTCCAGCTAAAAAAACAATCAATTATGATCCGTCCACAAGATTCTATTTGGCAAGAGGGGTTTGAATCATTATCAACCTCAGAACTTATTGCACTGTTAATCAAAGGAAATGCGCCCCATTGGCAAGCCGAATTACTCGGGGCGCAACTCATGGCCAAAGTCGGACAAAACTTGGCTACTTTGGAGCGCACATCGTTGGCTGAGTTAACCGCGATTAAAGGTATCGGCCGTGCAAAGGCCCTTACTATTTTGGCAGCCTTCGAGTTGGGGCGAAGACGCCGGCACGATGTGCGACGGCTAACCCAAAAAATGGAATCGAGTCGATCTGTTTATGAATTTATGCGGCCGAGTTTAGGGCATTTAGACCACGAAGAATTTTGGGTGCTTTTTCTCAACGCTGCTCATGGTGTTGAGGGGATCTCTCAACTCAGCAAAGGAGGGGTGACTTCTACTGTGGTCGATTTGCGCTTACTCATAAAAAAGGCGTTAGATTACAGAGCTGTGGCCATGATCCTTATTCACAATCACCCCAGCGGTGCTGTCGCACCAAGTGAATCGGATAAAAAACTAACCAGACGAATCACTCAAGCGGCACAGCAAATGGATTTGCGGGTTTTGGATCATCTTATTGTGGCTGAAAAAGATTATTTTAGCTTCGCTGATGCCCAATTAATCTAATGCATGTTATTGATTTATGTGGTCAAGATTGGTCCGCGTTTAGATTATGTCTTTAAACAAATCTGTGGGCGAATCTTAGGTCTAGAATTTGAACTTACAACAAACCTTGAACATTTCATTGCTCACAACGGGCCCAAAATGTCTTATGGTAAGGCCCCTTTGGGTAATGAATTTTTTGTACAAAGCCATGACCTCTTATTTAGTCAAGGATTAGAGGATTGGGAAATTCATGTAAGGCCATGGGATACAACGGTAGGTTTTTTTGCAACAGGAGAAAACAGTGTCCTCCCTTTTGACATCTTTGCCACTTCGTTTTACTTGTTGAGTCGGTATGAAGAATACCTGCCACACGTTAAAGATAATTTGGGCCGCTTTCCCTACACAGAAAGTTTGGCCTGGAAACACGGTTTTTTAAACCAACCGGTAGTCGATTTATGGGCGTTTAAGTTTTGGGGATGTCTACAAAAGGTCTTTCCTGAGCTTGAGCAAAACAAAAGAACGATACAAAACACTGTTGTGGTTGAGGCCAAAAGACCCTTTGAATTTCTATACCGAGGATTTCTAAGGACAATGGTGGGGTTTTTTAGTGACCTTTATAAGCTCCGCCTTGGTCGATTGGTTTGGCGCGCTCAAGTTCTTTTAGGATCGCGCAAAGATCCTTATGACACCTTTAAGTGGATCCTTAAACTTTCTAAATCGAGCAAGACGCGTGTGGTCCTGTTTTTTTTGCTCGGAGAAGGATACACCTTTAGGGAAACGCTAAAAACAAATCGGCAGGGTTATGTGAACCTAATCAAATTTGTCGCGGATTATTTGGAAGTGGGTTTGATCCTTTCTTACCATTTTCTTTCTGATTTGCCGCGATTAATTAATGAGAAACAGCAACTCGAGTCTTATACCCGCCGAGTGCTAAAGTCAAGTTTCAATGACCGTCAAAAGGTAAAACTCCCCGAGGTTTACAGAAACCTAGTTGAAGCGGAAATTGCTCAAGATTACAGCATGTATTATTTTAATCAGTTTGGATTTCGAGCGGGTACCTGCACTTCTTTTTTATTCTATGATTTGGAATATGAAGTTAAAACACCTTTGGAGTTGATGCCTGTAGTGGGCAAAACTTTGGCGCTAAGAGAACAAACTGTGGGCAACATTGAACAAACCTTTACCACAGTTTACCGCGCAGTTCAATCCGTGGAGGGACATTTTATTATGGTTTTTTCGAATCGGGATTTTGAACCCAATAAAGACAATAAAATATGGAGATATTTGTTCTTAGAAAAACTCATCAAGAGTGCAGGGTAAAGTAAAACACATTTTTTTCGATTTAGATCATACCCTTTGGGATTTTGACAAAAATTCAGGTCTCGCTTTTGAAGCCTTGTTTGCGCAATATGGTATCGATATTGAATTGACCACATTTCTCAAGATTTATGAGCCAATAAATTACGCCTATTGGGCAAAATTTCGCGTTGACGCGATCTCAAAAACAGATTTAAGACGGGGGAGACTAAGGGATAGTTTTGCTCATTTTAACCTCCATATACCTGAGATCCAAATCGATGCTATGGCGGAAACCTATATTGAGGAACTGCCAAAGAACAATCATTTGTTCGATGGAGTGATTCATACTTTAGAGGAGTTATATCCCTATTACAGCATGCATATTATCACCAATGGTTTTCATGGAGTTCAACACAATAAATTACATCAGAGTGGTCTAATGGACTATTTCAAATCCGTGACGACATCTGAAGAGGTAGGGTTAAAGAAGCCTCATCCTGTTATATTTCAAAAGGCCCTTACAAAAGCCAAGGCAGAGCCAAAAGAGAGTCTTATGGTGGGCGATACTTTTGAAGCCGATATTTTAGGTGCCGAGGCTGTAGGGATGTACACCTTGTTTTTTAATTACTGGTCTGTGGAGGTGCCTTCTCATTATAGTACCATTGGTAATATTCGAGAAATCACATTACATTTGTAATCCCAAATCTGACATAACCTACTGTTCTATGAAGCAATTCATTTCCCATTTTATTGGCGTTTTATTACTTATTCTATCCGTAAGTTCTTGCGTCAAGGATACCGATTTTGATCAATTCGATCAGACCTTACTCACCCCCGTGGTGGATTTAAATTTGATATTTTGGGAAGTCCAAGCGCCTTCTTTTAACGATACCAGCGGCAATTTGCCTTTGGGATTTGTTCGAGATACGACAGAAATTCGCTTTCTCGATGACCCAGATACTCAAGAGAGTGTCGTCAGAGCTGATTTTCTTTTTGAATTTGAGAACACGAGTGATGCTGACTATGATTTAGTGATTGATTTTGTAAGTCTTTCGGGCCAGGTAACTTACACGCTCCAAACAACTATAGAGGCTGGGACACTAAACACACCATGGCAGCAAACGATTCTCGATGAGATTATGGCCCCTGAAGTCAATGCCATTACTCAGGCTGGTCTTATTGCCATAAGTGCGACCGCACAAGGCACCCCTCCTGATCAAGGGAACCTTAAAATGAAATCCAAAGTGCGTTTCTATTTAGAAATTTCCGGTCAATGAGGTATGTCACTTTGTTTCTGGTGAGTTGCTACATGCTTATGGACCCGGCATTTGGTCAGAACAAGCAGTTGATCTATGGTCTCGACGAAGTTCCTCAAAATCTTATGCTTAACCCAGGGGGTGTTGCCGAGGGTAGGGCATTTTTTGGGGTACCCTTACTTTCTGGTATTCATGTTAATGGGGGCTCTTCAGGTTTTTCACTATTTGATTTAGCGGCTTCAGATGGCAAATTGCCAGCGGAGCGCATTTCAGGTTTAATTCGTGATCTTTCGGAGAAGGACTTTATCACGATGACCCAACAACTCGAAATAATTAGTGTCGGTTGGCGCAAAAATGACAAGACATTTTACACTGCTGGAATTTATCAAGAATTTGATTTCATCACTTATTTTCCCAAAGATTGGGCGACTTTGGCTTGGTATGGTAATGCCGATTATCTGAATTACCCATTTAAATTTGATCACATCAGTGCGCGTGCAGATCTTTTAAGTGTTTTTCATTTTGGCATCAATAAAAAAATTGATCGTAAGTGGACCGTAGGCGGTCGTTTAAAGCTTTATAACAGTATTCTTGCCGGGAGTAGTCTCAATAATCGCGGTAGTTTTACCACGCGTTTGTCCGATGGAGACAGTCAAAATATTTATGCTCAGGATCTGAATAAGGCAAACGTCAGTATTCAGACTTCGGGATTATCTCGATTTGAGGGGAACGTTACCTCTTCAGATTTACTCAGTGCAGGGCTTTTTGGCGGAGATTTAGGATTAGGAATAGATGTAGGGGCGACCTATCAATATGACGACGCCTGGCGATTTAGCGGCAGTATTTTAGATATTGGCGCTATAGTGCACGCCTCAGATGTTAAAACTTATCAAGCATCGGGTGATTATATCCTTGAGGGGATTGAACTTGATTTTCCGGCCCTGTCACAAGGTCAAAATGCACCCCCGTACTATGCGATTTTTGAAAATGAGATTGAAGCCGCTGTACCTATAGACACGTTATATTCTGCCTATACACAGTGGCGTCCGGTAAAAATGAATTTGGCGGCCTCCTACGGCTTTGGTCCAACGGCACCGGGTTCGGTTGCCTGTAATTGTTCGGGTAAAGGCGATGCGTATCAACTAGAAAGTGAGGTTGGCGTGCAATTTTATGCCATCAAAAGACCAAAAGCAATTCAAACGGCGCTGAGCCTATTTTATGTTCGCCGTTTGTTGCGTAATTTAACACTCAAATCAACTTGGACTATGGATGCGCTCTCTTGGACAAACCTAGGTTTGGTTGCAGTAAGTGATTTGGGGCCAATTAATGTTTATCTTGCAGCGGATCATTTACTGACCTATTCGAACTTGGCCAAAGCCAGGGGCGCATCAATTCAGTTTGGGATCAATGTAAAATTAGAACGTCGATGAGGTATTTCATAATCAGTGTTATATTTTTTTTAATTACCTCTGCGAGTAATCGTATTGCTGCTCAGCAGGAGCGTCTGAGCGCTTTTGATTATGTTGTCGTACCCGATCGTTTTGATTTTCAGTACGAGCGCGATCAATACCAAATTAACTCATTACTTAAATTTTTATTTAACAAACATGGTTTTCATGCATTTTTCCCCTCTGAATTGCCTGATGTAAGTCGCTGTGATGGACTTTACGCGGAAATTGAGCAGGTCAATGGGTTTGTGTGGACTGAGGTGAGTATAAGACTTTTAGATTGCGATGGAATTTTATTTTATCAAACAAAAAGTGGCCGCAGTAAACTTAAGGATTTTGCTAAGGCCTATAGTGAGTCTATTCGCATGGCTTTTGAAAGTATAGAAATTTTAGGGGTACGTCAAGGACCACTCGAAATCTTGCAAAAAGGGGGACAGGACAGTAATTCTGAAGAGACTATCGCGCCTGATGCCAAAGCCAATCCAAAGTCAAAAAGCGATCGACCATTGGGCAGTAATTCTTCTCAGGGCCTACAAACCGAAGTAAAGCCCCTCAAAAATGAAGCAGTGACGCTTGGTTTAATTCCAGATGTGGCCATGATGAACTTTAAGTCTTTTGAAAAAACTTATTTATTGCGGCGGACCGATTTAGGGTATCAATGGTATCGTGAAGACGGTCAAGATTTAATTTATGAAGGCAAGTTTTTTGTTGTGGAAAAGATGCTTTTTTATGAAGACAAAGACCAAATGCGCTATTTAGCTGAATTTACTCCGCAGGGTGCACTCATTTTAAATCGGGAAGGCCAAAGAGTCGTTTTTGAAAAGGCCAATTAGATCGGGTATTTTCCTGACCACATTTTTTGAAATTCTGCAAAGCTCTGTTGTTCCTTCGCCCGTGCAGAGGGCCGGTAAATACTCTCTTCTTTTAATTCTTCAGGCAGAAAATTTTGTTGCGCGCAGCCATTAGGCGTGTCGTGATCGTATTGATAGTCCGCACCATAGCCTAAATCTTTAGTGATTTTGTTTGCCGGATTGCGCAAGTGAATTGGCACAGGAAGATGGGCCGTTTCTTTAGCCAGGTTCATGGCTTTATTTATGGCCTGATAAGCGCTGTTGCTTTTTGGGCTCATGGCTAAATAAAGAATGCATTGGCCCAGAACAATTCGAGCTTCTGGTAAACCGACGGTTTGAATGGCTTGATGAGTAGACTGGGCCATAATTAAGGCCGTTGGATTGGCCAATCCGATATCTTCAGCCGCTGAAATTATGAGTCTTCGCGCAATAAAACTCAATGATTCGCCCCCTATGAGCATTCGGGAAAGCCAATAAAGAGCTGCGTTGGGGTCACTTCCGCGTATCGACTTGATCATGGCCGAAGCAATGTCGTAGTGCTGGTCGCCGCTTTTATCATAGCGCACCCCCAATTGATCGAATTGAGCCTTGACGTAAGCGTCAGTAATTTCAATACTAACCGCTTCATTGGGCATTACCAGCAGTTCAAACGTATTGAGTAATTTTCGCGCATCCCCACCACAACTTTGAATAAGGACTTTGGTTTCCATTAGGTGTACTGTTTTCCGTTTTAGTTCGGAATCAGTTTGGAGGGCGCGTTGGAGCAATGATAACAGATCTTCCTCATTTAGTGCATTTAGGGTATATACCTGACAGCGCGACAAAAGGGCAGGAATAACCTCAAAACTTGGTTGTTCAGTAGTGGCTCCAATGAGGGTGACCCAACCTTTTTCTACGGCTCCGAGTAAGGCGTCTTGCTGAGATTTACTGAATCGGTGAATTTCATCGATAAATAAGATTGGATTGCTTTGCACAAAAAGCCCTGAGCGATCTTTTGCCTTTTGGATCACTTCTCTGACTTTAGCCACACCACTATCTATGGCACTTATATTGTAAATGTCCCGCTTCGTTTCTTTGGCCAATAAACCGGCGAGTGTTGTTTTACCCGTTCCGGGCGGTCCCCAAAGAATCATGGAGGCAATTAAGCCACTATCCAATTGAGGCCTCAAGGCACCATGGGGCCCAATTAAATGTTTCTGACCGATATAGTCACCCAAAATAACCGGGCGCATTCGTTCTGCCAAAGGTATATTCATGACTTAAAAATACAATATTCACTAAGGATTGCTGTAAAATTGACATAATTTTGATTTAGGCTCATTATTTGTCTAATCTCAGTATGCGGCTAAAAAGAAACATTCCTTTTAACTGGTCGGTCTTGATCGTTCCCATTGCTTTTGTATTGAGCCTGTGGGTTGTCTTTTGGGTAGAAATTCGATTTGGAATCCGTTTTAAGAATTTTGGTATTTTCCCAGGAAAAGTTGAAGGATTATGGGGAATATTAACCGGGCCTTGGATTCATTCTGGGTTGAGCCATTTGAGTAATAATTCTCTGCCCATGCTGTTTTTACTGGCGGCACTATTTTATTTTTACAAACCAATTGCCCTACGTGTTTTTTTGATTGGTTTAATTCTCACAGGGTTGACCACTTGGATCATCGGAAGACCTTCGTGGCATATTGGCGCGAGTGGATTAATTTATATGCTCCTGGCCTTTATTTTTTTTAAAGGAATTCAATCGCGTATTTATCCGCTTGTTGCGGTCGCTTTAACCGTAGTATTTCTTTATGGGGGATTATTTTGGTACTTATTCCCACTCGACCCCAAAATATCTTGGGAAGGGCATAGTGCGGGTTTTATTATCGGTTTATTGTTAGCCTTATATTATCGCAAACAAGAGAGTCATTTATACGAAACATATATATGGCAAAGTGAGGACTTTGATCCCAATCAAGATGCCTTTATGAGACAATTTGATGAGCAAGGCCAGTTCAATCCGGAGGTTCAGGATGATGAAAATCAATTAACTCAAGAGGCTTGTGGCGTTAAAGCCGCTGACATTAAAAACCGTGCCGATCGGCAATCAATAACTGAAGATGATTCCAAAATTGGCGATAATGCCGGGATAAAGGTGCGTTACACTTATCGAAGCAGTAAGCAGAACTAGAATGTTCTCTGTCGTAAAACTTCGAATAAAATGGCTCCGGCGGCAACAGATACATTCAATGATTTTGTTTTGCCCACCATAGGTATCGAAATAAGGCCGTCTAACAAGCCTAATACTGACTTATTAATGCCTTTGCCCTCTGAACCCAATACGATGGCT
>DDCS01000190.1 GCA_002335345.1 Flavobacteriaceae bacterium UBA2000
ATTTTGGCCATGAACCATAGTTTGGTTCCCCCGACAATCAATCACACTACGGTGGATGAAAACATTGATCCACGCCTGAATTTAACCCTCAACAAGGCTCAAGAACGCGAGATTACTTACGCGATGAGCAATACCTTTGGTTTTGGTGGTCACAATGCTTGTGTGCTTTTAAAAAAGTATACTGAGTAGTCATTTATGGTGTCCATAAAAAACATATTTTCCTCTCGTTCGCAAGAAGAGGAAGATTTTTTTCATGCCGTCAAAAAAATACTCGGGTTCAGTCCACATAATCTTAATTGGTATCACGAAGCGTTTACCCATCGCTCCACCCAGTCCTTAAACAGTGAAGGTCAGCCCCAAAATTACGAGCGTCTTGAATTTGTGGGAGACGCCATGCTTGGCTCAATCATTGCGGCGTATTTATTTACAATGGTTCCTGAGGGCAATGAAGGCTATTTGACAAAAATGCGCTCTAAGGTGGTCAGTCGAGAGCACCTAAATGAACTCGGAAGGGATCTGGACTTAATTTCTTTGGTCAAAACGACCGTGCCTATCGATCAGTTTGGTGAAAATATTCACGGTAATGTATTTGAGGCATTGGTCGGAGCGATTTATCTGGATCGTGGTTACGCTTGGGTTCAGAAATTTATTCAAAATCGGGTGATTGATCCGTATGTGGATATCGAGAAACTAGAAGGCAAGGTGATCAGCTATAAGAGTTTGGTCATCGAGTGGTGCCAAAAGCACAAAAAACAGTTCAGATTTCAAACCTATGAAGATAATGGGGTTGAGGTCATGAAGCACTTCGCCGTAAAGCTCTATATTGATAAGGAAGTGGTGGCCAAGGCAAGAAGCACTTCCAAAAAAAAGGCTGAAGAGTTAGCAGCGAAACGAACGTTTTACAAGCTACAAGAACAAATGACGCCCCATACCCCTCAGCCGCCAAATTAGGCCTAAAACGTTTTCGTTCGGTTTAACGCAAAATTCAAGTTAATTCGCCGCTTAAGCGCAAAACTATTCTTAATTTTAGCAAAATTTGCGCCTATGGCTGTACATCGTTTGCAACTGGAGGAAGAAGATGATGACTTTGTGCTTTTTGCCATCCATTGTGGCGAAGCTCCGTTCAAAATGGCGTTTTTGATGAATCAAAATTTGAAATGGCAGCTCAAACGCGAGCGCGACGATGTTTTGGTGACCAAGGCGGGAAAACAACAGCAGTATCCAAAATATCGCTTTGTCTCTAGGCTCGATCAAATCGATCATTTACTCTTGTGTAACAAGGAGGTGCCTCAAGATGATTCCTCCACAGAGCAGTCTTATGGTTTATTTGATGCACTCAATGGGCCTAGCTTTAGCGCGACCTATTTAATGCCAGAGTTCAAAAAGGTGGACTATTTGCTCAAGATTGAGTCTGCGCTAAACGATCGTGAACTCAAGTCAATAGTCACGCAAATTAAATCAATAAAAGAAGTGGTCTCGACTTATGTCATTCCCCATCAAAAAATTAAAAATATCAACCCATTAAATAACTGATCATGACGCATTCCAAAAAGACCAAAATTGTTGCCACTTTAGGGCCTGCTACAGCAGACAGGGCCGTACTACGCGGCATGATGGAGGCTGGGGCCAATGTTTTCCGCATCAACTTTTCTCATGCCGATTATTCTGAAGTCAAAGAGCGCGTCGATATGATTCGCTCACTGGAGCAGGAAACAGGAATTTCTGTGGCGATATTGGCTGATTTACAAGGCCCGAAATTACGCGTAGGAAGCATGAAAGATGAGGTGGTCGTTCAACCCGGGGATCAAATCAACTTTTGCACGGGCAAAAAGTTTGAGGGAACCAACACCCGGGTCTATATGAATTACGATCAGTTTCCACAAGATGTGAAACCAGGGGAGCACATCCTTTTAGATGACGGAAAGCTGATGTTTAAAGTCCTAGAGACGAACGGTAAGGACAAAGTCCTGACAGAAGTAGTACAAGGGGGCCCATTGCGTTCTAAGAAGGGCGTTAATTTGCCCAATACAGCGATTTCGCTTCCTGCCTTAACGGAAAAAGACAAAGAAGATGCAATTTTTGCCATTACGCTCGATGTCGACTGGATTGCTTTGTCCTTTGTCCGCCATAGAAAAGACATTATTGAGCTTCGTGAATTAATCGAAGCCCATGCCGATCATAAAATCCCGATCATTGCAAAAATTGAAAAACCTGAAGCGGTTAAAAATCTAGAAGAGATTGTCAAAGCGGCAGATGGTCTTATGGTCGCACGGGGCGATCTAGGCGTAGAGGTTCCCGCAGCCGATGTGCCTTTGATTCAAAAAGAAACGGTACTTGCGGCCAAACGTGCCCGTGTTCCGGTAATCATTGCGACCCAAATGATGGAATCAATGATCACTTCATTAACCCCTTCGCGTGCTGAGGTAAATGATGTGGCAAACAGTGTTATGGATGGTGCTGATGCGGTTATGCTCTCAGGAGAAACGAGTGTAGGGAAATACCCAGTTCAGGTCATTGAAAAAATGGCCAGTATTTGTCGTACGGTAGAAAATAGTCCACTAATTAAAGTGCCCCATGAGCCACCTGGGATTCGCACCAATAGATACATTACAAAAAGTGTCTGTCACCACGCGGCTAAAATTGCCGGCGAAATTGATGCTAAGGTCATTTGTACTTTAACCAATAGTGGGTATACGGCCTTCCAAATTTCTGCATGGCGTCCAGAGGCACACATCCTGGTGTTCACTTCAAATCGCCGCATTTTATCGCGTTTGAATTTACTTTGGGGTGTACGCGCTTATTTTTATGATAAGCATGTCAGTACAGATGAAACAGTTTGTGATATAAACGAAATTGTCGTCGAGAAAGGTTATGCCCAAGAGGGGGACTTTTTAGTCAACTTAGCCGCGATGCCAATTGTGGACCGCGGCATGGTTAACACTTTGCGTATTTCGCAGGTTTAAAAAATATTGGCTTCGTGGGCTTGAAT
>DDCS01000043.1 GCA_002335345.1 Flavobacteriaceae bacterium UBA2000
AGTGCGCAATCATATGGCAATTGAGGCCCTATATCGAGACACGGTGTTTCTGAACCGAAGAGGAAAAGGGCTCACACGGGCTATGGTGTTTACCATTATTAAAGACTTGGCTGAGCGCGCTGGAATTGATAAAAAAGTAAGCCCCCATACCTTTCGTCATTCTTTTGCCACGCACTTGCTGGAGCATGGAGCAGACTTAAGAGCGATTCAACAAATGCTTGGACATGAAAGCATTACGACAACTGAGATTTATACCCATGTGGAAACCGCCCATCTGGCGAAAGTCATGAAACAATTTCACCCCAGAAAATTAAAATCGTAAATTCAATACCCATAAAAACGAAAGGTCGAGTAGGAAACAAATTAGGGCTCAGCGCGGACTTATTTGGCGATATTCACAGCGCGGGTTTCTCGAATAACAGTCACTTTAACCTGTCCCGGATAGGTCATATCGGTCTGGATCTTTTGGGAGATTTCAAAAGATAATTGCGCTGCTTTATCATCACTGACTTTTTCACTCTCGACAATAACGCGTAATTCGCGACCCGCTTGAATGGCATAGGCTTTCTCCACCCCACCAAAACCAAAGGCAATATCCTCAAGGTCTTTAAGACGCTGAATATAGGAGTCTAAAACTTGTCGTCTGGCTCCGGGACGAGCACCACTGATGGCATCGCAAACCTGCACAATTGGGGATAACAGACTCGTCATTTCAATTTCATCATGGTGCGCGCCAATAGCGTTACACACTTCGGGCTTTTCTCCATATTTTTCAGCCCACTGCATGCCAAGAATGGCGTGTGGCGTCTCAGACTCAGTTTCTGGAACTTTTCCAATATCATGCAATAAACCGGCCCTTTTGGCTAATTTTGCGTTTAAACCGAGCTCTGCAGCCATAGTCCCACATAGTCGGGCCACTTCTCTCGAGTGGTGTAATAAATTCTGACCGTATGATGAGCGATATTTCATACGCCCAATGGCCTTAATCAGCTCAGGATGCAGCCCATGAATCCCTAGGTCAATTACCGTCCGTTTGCCTACTTCAATAATTTCCGACTCGATTTGTTGGGTGGTTTTTTTAACGACTTCCTCAATGCGCGCCGGATGAATACGGCCATCAGTAACGAGCTTATGTAAAGAAAGTCGGGCAATCTCACGACGCACAGAATCGAAGCAAGAAAGGATGATGGCCTCCGGAGTGTCATCTACGATAATTTCAACCCCAGTCGCTGCTTCAATAGCACGGATATTACGCCCTTCACGTCCGATGATCCGCCCTTTGACGTCATCGTTCTCTAAATTAAATACAGAGACACAATTTTCAACAGCCTCCTCGGTCCCAATACGTTGTATGGTATTGATGATGATTTTCTTGGCCTCTTGTTGTGCGGTCATTTTGGCCTCTTCAAGACTGTTTTGAATATAGGCCATGGCATCGGTCTTGGCTTCGCCTTTTAGGCTTTCGACCAGCTGTGCCTTCGCATCTTCTGCCGATAAACTCGAAATGACCTCAAGTTGTTCTATTTGGCTTTTGTGCAATCGTTCAATCTCACCCTCTTTCTTTTCGATAAATTTGAACTTCTCCTCGAGTTCCGCTCGTTCTTTTTCAAGTGAGGCGTTTAGCTTTTTTTGCTGGGCTAAGGTGTTTGAGACCTGTGATTCTTTATCTCTTATTCGCTTTTCAGCTTCAGCCATTTTTTTGTCACGACTTAAAATAACTTTTTCGTGCTCTGACTTAAGTTCTATGAACTTTTCTTTTGCTTGAAGTATTTTTTCTTTTTTAAGAGACTCTGCCTCGGTTTTGGCTTCTTTAATAATGCCTTCTGCCGAACGTTTTGCAGAATTTAGCACTTGAGAAGCGCTGTTTTTTTCGATAATTTTTGCGATCACAAAGCCTATGATTAAGGCAATTAATGAGGCCGCAATTGTGGGGATATATGATTCCATAATTGAACACTGAGTATAAAAAAAGCCTATACCGATAAGTGTATTGAATAAACTCCTTAAAACACGTTTGAGGCTAATATGTTGATCAAGGATCCGTGACTAGGACGGCATGCTTTAACAACACTAACTCACCTCTTTTAAAGAATCTCTGTTGAGTTTACCAAATAATATATCAATATAGGCAGTTACCTGAATATTTTAAGAACGTCACTTTAGTGCCTCTAGTACCGTTTGATCTATCGCTTGGAGACGGTGTTCTAATTCCACCAAATCCTTTGACCCATCGAGCTCTTTTTGTTCTACTTGGGCGGCAAACTGAAGGGCACACATGGCCAAAACATCTTGTTTGTCGCGTACAGCATAACTCTGCTCAAAGCGTTTGATCATTTCTTCAATGCGTTTGGCGGCCTTGCGAAGGCCCTCCTCCTGCTCCGCTTGTATCGTTAAAGGATACAAACGGTCGGCAATGGTCAACTTTATTTTAAGTGCCTCAGCCATTTAATCTACGGTGCTAAATGTGCGATACATTGTTCTATATCGCGCACTAGAGCGTTTATTTTGAGTTTAGTTTCTCTTTTGTATTGGTCGCTGCCAAGCATTGCATTGGCCATTTTAAGTTCTTCACTCATTTCCTTCCATTGTTTGAGCTCGAGCCTAAGCGCTTGGTTTTCTTTTACCAAGTTACTTAGATCGTCTCCCTGCAGTTGATGATCTTTTTTTAACGCCTTATGCGCAGAAATCAACATATTTAGCTTTGATTCTAACGAATCGACAATAGAATTGAGTTGAGCCATTCAATGAACATTACAACACTTAAACACAAAGTTAATAAATCTTGTCCGATGCAGGGTTCATGCATCTGTTAATTATCGAAAAAATTGTAATATTTGTCTGTGCACACACGTTTGTTTAACAATGCCTATTAATTTGACTTTTTCCCATCGCTTTATTTTAGTTTCTCCGATGCTTTTAAGCCGCTTAAGCTCAGTATTTTGTGTGTTTATGTTTGTTCTAGCTTGTTCGAATACCATAAATGCGCAAGCTCCTTTGGGGCCACAGTTTGCTTCCCCATTAGCGGGTGATCTTCGTCTTTCAGGAAATTTTGGGGAGCTGCGTAGCAGTCATTTTCACGCCGGCCTGGATATCAAAACAAATCTGACGATTGGGAAACCTGTTTATGCCGCTGCAGATGGCTATGTGAGCCGTTTAAAGGTGGCCCATTTTGGCTATGGCAAAGCACTTTATTTAACGCATCAAGACGGTTTTAGCAGTGTTTATGCTCATTTGGATCGATTTAGTCCGACCCTTCAAGATTACATCAAGCAAACCCAATATAAAAAAGAGCAATTTCAGGTTGAGTTATTTCCCGGTAAAGATCAATTTGTGGTGAGACAAGGGGATTTAATCGGCTATACGGGCAATACGGGCAGTAGCGGCGGGCCTCATTTGCACTTTGAAATTAGAGATCCTCAGTCGCGTCCTTTAAATCCCTTGATCTACGGAATACAGATTGAAGACTCAAAAAGACCCTTACCTACGGCATTGCGCTGGTACCCGCGGTCAGAATCAGGATTGAATTTAGAAGGACAAGCCCAAAATCTATCGTTGACAAAGGTTAATGACGCTGAATATTTAGCAGAAACATTAGAGACTTCAGGTTGGATTGGTTTTGGTTTGGGGGTATACGACCAACAAGATGGGTCGGTAAATAAAAATGGTGTATATCAAATACGTTGTGCACTCAATGGGAGTCTGGTCCAAGAGGTTTTATTTGACCGAATATCTTTTGACGAAACCAAATATATGAATCGGTACATGGACTACCGTTATTTAAAAGAGGGCAAACAACGCGTGCAAAAGCTTTTTCGACCATCAAATAATCCACTAGGGATTCTAAAAAATCTAGAAAGTGATGGATTTGTTGCCATTATTCCCGGATCGTCCTATACTTATACCATCGAGCTTTTTGATTTTAATCAGAATAAAACAGTGATTACCGTACCTATTGTCGGGGTGCAAAACACCTTAAGTTCTAATTATGCTAAAACGAACAAAACTGAAGGAAGTAAGCAGTTTAAGTCCTCAGAAAATTCTTTAACCGACTGGTCCAATCTTGTTGAAATACCTCATACTTCTGCAATCAGTTGGAGTGAAGGCAACTTCAGTATCTTTTTTCCAAAGGAATGCTTTTTTGAGTCCGTGGGCTTAAATCTTTCTGTTTCAGGAGAACAACTGGATATGGACAAAGATCAATATCCGTTATACAAGCCGGTCAAAATAACCTATCGGGGCGATCATCTTAGTTCAGAAGACTTGGCCCATGCGTATATCGCCCGCTTAGACGCTTATGGCAAGCCAATTCATCAAAATACTTCACGCAAGGGCACCCTGCTTGAGGCCAATGTGTCCACATTAGGTCAATACGGGGTATTTTTTGATGACACCCCACCCACTATTACCATGAAATCTCCTGCCCAGGGGCAATGGTACAGCACCGCAAAAAATTTAAAAGTGGTGATTAAAGACGCTGAATCAGGAATTGCCGACTACCGGGCGACCATCAACGATAAATTTATTTTGATGGAATACGATTACAAAACAAATACATTGACCTACGATTTTGGTGATGGCGTGGTCGAGGACCCAGCCCATAATTTAAAAGTCGTTGTGCTGGATAATGCTGGAAATAGTACTACTTTTGAACGACTTTTTTACAGGAAAGCCAATGATTAAACGCCTTAAGACCCTTATTGTCCTTGTTTTTGTCTTGTTGCCTTTTGGTCTTTTAAGCCAAACCGCAACCCTTAAAGGGATCGTTTTTGATGGAGAAGGCAATAGTGTCTCAGGGGCCACTGTAGCCTATGCGAATCAAGGAGTCGTGACGGATCGCAACGGCGTTTACGTTCTTGAAATTCCGGCGGAAAAGAAAGTAACGGTCACCTTTTCCTTCCTCTCGCTCAAAACAGTGTCCTTTGCCTTGACTTTAGCGGCAAATGAAGATTATGAATTTAATCCAGTCATGCAGGCCGACATTGAGGTTTTTGGCGAACTGGTTTTGGATGTCAAAAAACGTAAGCGCATCGAGGGCATTCAAAGCTTTTCACCCGAAATGGCACGCAAAATGGTTGGGGGTAACGCGGGGGTCGAGGCCGTACTGATGTCCTTACCGGGAGTGAGCGGGAATAACGAACTCAGTACTCAGTATGCGGTGCGCGGGGGTAACTACGATGAAAACCTGGTTTATGTCAATGAAATTGAAGTTTATCGTCCCTTTTTAATTCGCAGTGGTCAACAAGAAGGTTTGAGTTTTGTCAACAGCCAAATGACCGCCAATGTGGATTTTTCCGCTGGGGGTTTTCAAGCCAAATACGGCGATAAACTCTCGTCGGTTTTGGACATTACCTACCGCCGTCCTACGGACTTTGAGGCCTCTGTAGATTTGAGTTTACTCGGCGGACAACTCACCCTGGGGGACAAATCAGAAGACGGACGATTTACGGCCTTGGGGAGTGTACGCTATCGCGACAACAGCCTATTTGTCAACGCAAAAGAAACTGAGACGAACTTTAGACCGCGCTTCACTGACCTTCAATCCTACTTGACTTATAAGGTTTCCAATAAACTTGAATTAGGTTTTTTAGGCACAGCCTCTATCAATGACTACCGATACGAGCCCCTGACCCGTCAAACAAATTTTGGAACCATTCAAGATCCGCGGGCCTTATTGGTTTTTTACGAGGGTCAAGAAGTTGATCAATACCGTACTGTTTTTGGTGCGCTCAAAGCAACTTATGTCATTTCCGATAATTACACCACTAAATGGATGGCTTCCGCCTACCAAACCGCAGAACAGGAGCATTACGATATCTTAGCACAATATCGTTTGGGTGAAGTCAACACCAGTATTGGCGATGAAAATTTGGGTGAAGTTGAGTTTTCTGAAGGAATAGGAAGTCAGCTGACTCATGCCCGAAATGATCTTGAAGCCCTTATTGTGAATATCAACCATCGCGGGCAAATTCAGTCCGGAGTGCATCAAGTCGAATATGGGCTTAAGTACACCAATGAGCGGATTAGAGATCGCGTTTCAGAATATGAGATTATTGATTCTGCTGGTTTTTCTATACGCCCCCCTTTAGTGGATTTTCAAAATAACCAGCCCTACGAAGCCTTTGACAGTCCTATTGTACCATTTAATGCCAGTAGCGGTGAAAATGACGTCGTTATTTCGAGAATATCAGGATTTGCCCAGTGGAGTTACCGCGATGAGTGGAACAATGGAGAACTCTATTTAAATGCCGGTGTTCGCGCACACAATTGGCAGGTTGATGATGGAGTTAATGCGTCGGTAACACAAACGGTATTTAGTCCCCGAGCGCAAATGAGTTTTAAACCCTTTGGACCTAAAGATCAGCTCTTTCGTTTGAGTGTCGGGGTTTACCATCAGCCCCCATTTTATCGTGAATTACGCAACCGCCAGAGTGAGGTCGTTCCTCAGGTCAAAGCACAACAGTCCATACACTTGGTGCTGGGTCATGACTATAGTTTTAATCTATGGGAGCGTCCGTTTACCCTAAATTCTGAAGTATTTTACAAACACCTCACCGACGTAAATCCATATACGCTTGAAAACGTTCGTTTGCGTTATGCCGCCACGAACAATGCGGTCGCCTATGCTTACGGTCTTGATATGCGTTTGGCTGGTGAATTTGTCCCAGGAACGGAATCATGGGTGAGTTTTGGTTATCTAAAAACTGAAGAAAATATTGACGATCGTGGATTTATTTTCCGACCGACCGATCAACGTTTAAAATTCGGGGTGCTCTTTCAAGATTATGTCCCCGTGATGCCTGATTTAAAGATGTACCTGAATATGGTTTACAACACAGGGCTCCCCGGTGGATCCCCGAGCTATGCGGATCCTTATGACTTTCAGACCCGACTCCCAGATTACAAACGTGCTGATCTGGGCATAAGTTATGATTTGGTGCACGACAATAAACCAGGAAAGGGACTTTTGTCGTCATTTAAGGACTTTGCCGTAGGGGTGGAAATTTTTAACATTTTTGACGTCCAAAACTCGATCACCAATACTTTTGTTAGAGATGTTTACACCAAGGTACAA
>DDCS01000137.1 GCA_002335345.1 Flavobacteriaceae bacterium UBA2000
AATCTCAGCTCAATCCAAATTATAGTTTTGAGAATTTCTTGGAAGGGGACTCTAACCGACTGGCTCGGTCTGCAGGTTATGCTGTGGCAAACAAACCAGGAGGCACTTCTTTCAACCCATTACTTATTTTCGGAGGTGTAGGTCTTGGAAAAACCCATTTGGCCCACGCGATTGGTGTAGAAATCAAGGAAAAATATCCTGAGAAGACGGTATTGTATATCTCGGCAGAAAAATTTACCCAGCAGTACATTGAGTCGGTAAAAAAGAACAACCGAAACGACTTTATCCACTTCTATCAGATTATTGATGTCTTGATCGTTGATGACATTCAATTATTGTCGGGAAAAGCGGGAACACAAGACGTTTTCTTCCATATTTTCAATCATTTACATCAAAATGGGAAGCAAGTTATCCTAACAAGTGATAAGGCTCCTGTGGACATGATGGATATTGAGCAGCGCCTGCTTTCAAGGTTTAAATGGGGGCTTTCTGCAGAGCTCAATCATCCCGACTACGAAACTCGTGTGGCCATAATTAAAAATAAACTCTATCGCGATGGTGTTGAAATGCCTGAAGAGATTATTGAGTTCTTGGCCAACAATATCAAAACAAATATACGAGAACTCGAGGGCGCGATTATTTCGCTCATAGCCCACTCTTCATTTAACCGAAGAGAGATTACCATCGACCTGGCTAAGAAAATCGTTGATAATTACGTCAAGCATACCAAACGCGAGGTTTCTATAGATTATATTCAAAAAGTAGTCAGCGAGTATTTCCAAATGGATGTGGATACGTTACAGTCAAAAACCAGAAAACGACATATCGTTCAGGCGCGACAATTGGCGATGTTCTTTGCCAAAAAGTTCACCAAAGCCTCTCTGGCCTCCATTGGGTCTCAAATTGGCCAAAGGGATCATGCCACAGTGCTCCACGCCTGCAAGACGGTTGACAATCTATCCAGCACAGATAAACAGTTTCGAAAATACGTCGAAGACTTGAATAAAAAATTAACCCTATAAATCCCGAGTCTTATCGGGATTTTCCTTTTTCATGAAAAAGACAAAAATTTTGATGGTGTGCCTTGGGAATATTTGTCGCTCACCCTTGGCTGAGGGAATTCTTCAAGACAAATTAGATCCAGTACGATTTTCCGTGTCATCCGCGGGCACAGGAAGCTGGCACGTGGGCAATCCGCCTGATCCGCGTAGCGTAGACATTGCTCAAAAGCGAGGCTTGGACATCAGTCGCCAAAGAGCCCAACAGTTCCAAGGTTCTTTTTTCAATGAGTATGATCTTATTTATGCTATGGACCAAAGTAATTTAAGCGATCTCAAATCCTTAGCCAAAACCCCTGAGCAACTTCATAAACTAAGTCTATTACTCGATGCTGTTTTTCCTGGAGAAGGCGTGGATGTTCCTGATCCCTATTATGGAGGAGCATCCGGTTTTTCAGAAGTCTATGATCTAATTGATCGTGCTTGCATTGCCATTGCCCAGAAGATCGACCAAAAAAAATGATTAACTTCACCAAGACACCAGCCTGGTCAAGGATTTGTATTTTATCAGACTTTTAATTTTTAAATCATGCGCCTAATATACCGTTTAGCCCTTCTCACAATTATTGGAAACTTATCCCTAAGTGCTCAATCTTTTAGCCTTGCCCCCTTGGCCAATGGCTTTAACGCCCCATTAAATATTCAGCACGCACAAGACGAGCGGTTATTTATTGTGGAGCAAGGGGGGCGAATTAAAATATTAAACCCTGATGGAAGTGTAGAATCGACCCCGTTTTTAAACCTAAGCAGCTCAATATCAAGCGGTGGTGAGCGCGGCCTTTTAGGCCTTGCCTTCCATCCAAATTACACGGACAATAGTTATTTTTTTGTGAATTATACCAACCCCAATGGGAATACGCAAATATCGCGCTTTAGTGTGGACCCGTTGAATCCGAATTTAGCCGATCCGACTTCCGAATTGCCGTTACTCACTATTACACAGCCTTATGCCAACCATAATGGCGGCTGCATTGCTTTTGGTCCTGATGGCTATTTATATATCGGCATGGGTGATGGAGGCAGTGGTGGTGACCCTCAAAACTACGCGCAAAATACAAGTAGTTTATTGGGGAAATTATTGCGTATTGATATTGACAATCCTTCTGGCAACTTAAATTATAGTATTCCTGAGGACAACCCCTATTTTGGCAGTACGACCCAGGCACAAGAAATCTGGGCCTACGGTTTACGCAATCCATGGAAATTTAGTTTCGATAGAGATAACGGTGATTTATGGATTGCCGATGTTGGACAAAATGCTTTTGAAGAAATTAATAAAGTAGCCTACACTCAGGCGGACATTAATTACGGTTGGCGCTGTTATGAAGGCGATCAGAGCTATAACACAAGTAATTGTGTCGATCCTTCAGGCATGGAGTTTCCTTTGGCGGTTTATCCTCATAGTATCGGAAGCTCGATCACTGGCGGGTATGTTTATCGGGGTCCTGAAAATAGCCCGCTACAAGGCCATTATCTTTTTGCGGACTTCGTTTCTGGTTATTTAGGGGTCTTAGATCCTGCAAGCGGTAATGTCGTTTTTGACCAAAATTTGAATCAAAACTGGGCTTCTTTTGGAGAAGGAATTGACGGTAGCCTCTACCTAACGGCCTTTAATGGGGTTGTTTATAAGATCGAGCCAGAGATCGTTTTAGGGCAACCTGACCCCGTAAAAATCTTTCAAATATCCCCAAATCCCGCGCAAGATCAGACGTTGATCAATACCACAAACATTAGTGGATACGTGATTTATGATCTCAAAGGGCAAAAAATAACCTCGGCCGAAATTAACCAAGACCGCACGATACTGAGTACCGCGGACTGGCCCTCAGGACTTTACTTAATTCAAGCCAGGCACCGTGACGGCCACACAAGCATACAAAAACTCATGGTGCACCATTAATTTATGAAAAAAGGGCAAATATTTTTAATCCCCTGTCCGTTGGGAGAGCACGCCCCCATGAGTGTTCTTCCTTTAACTGTGCTTAAGGTGATTGAAGCCACGAACCATTATGTGGTTGAACATGAAAAAAATGCGCGTCGCTTTATAAAATCGATTTACCCTCAAAAAAATCAAGCCGATCTTAAGCTGTCTACCATAAATAAGTTTACCGATCCCCTTGAAGTTCCTGAGCTCATTCGACCGTGTCTCGAGGGATTTGATTTGGGCATTATCAGTGATGCTGGTTGTCCCGGTGTCGCGGATCCCGGTGCAGAAGTTATTCATATGGCCCATAAAAATGGCATAAAAGTAGTGCCTTTGGTCGGGCCGTCGTCTATTTTACTTGCACTTATGTCCAGTGGGTTAAATGGCCAAAAATTTGCCTTTCACGGCTATTTACCTATTGATAAAGATGAGCGCAAACAAAGTCTAAAACAATTAGAAAAGCAATCTCAGCAAGAAGGGCAAACCCAAATTTTTATTGAAACGCCCTACCGCAACAATCAGCTCCTCGAGGCCATGACTACGCACCTCAAAGCGGATACTCAGCTCTGTGTCGCTTGTAATTTAACGTTACAAGATGAGTTTATCTTATCTAAAGAAATTCGCCAATGGCAACCTGCGGCACATGACTTACACAAAAGGCCTTGCATCTTCCTTTTCCTGGCCAAATAATAAATGAACCGATCATTACTATAGATCAATCCACTTTTCTTGTGCAGGAATAGCCGCTGTATTGTAATGCGCAAAGTCTCTTAAGTAGGCTTCTATACTGGTCCCAAAGGCATCTTCAAAAACAAAATTTCCTCCGCTACGCAAGTATTTTTTGACGTTGCCTGCTCCAGCCAAATGAGCCGCCGCTAAAATTCCGGACTCAGTAATTTCAATACCTTTTATTTGTCGTCCGACGCTGCGTTTTAAATCTTTTCTTAAAATCCACTTGTTCCTTGCGGTATACCAGAAAAAAGCCCGCTCTTGCAGCTCAGATTGCGCCAAAAATCTCTGCTTATCATGAATTCCCAATAGAGAAAGCGTATTCATATGAAACTGATATTTACCCAAATAACCAAGGCGATTAATCGCTTGATAATCACCACTTGATTCTTTGAAGGCCAAAGCCTCTTTGAACGCGACAAAGGAATTGTCCAAAACGGGAGCATGATTTAGGTCCTTTGGGGCACTATTGGGAACATGGACAGGAACATGATAGCACAGTGAGGCATCATCAAAATCGTCAAATGTTCTGTCCGACTGATCGAAACGAGAAACTCCAACAAAACCCATCAGACTGGCAAATATACCAACGAGCCAGTGGGACGCTAGCCCTTTATGTCTAAGGTCAATCATAACGTAGGTTAATTAAGATTGGGCCGCAAAATTAAGTAAAATTTTAATTATCTGATTATCAATTATTTAAACCTAAATTTTTTGAAGAAATTAGCCGTCAGTAAAATCTGCCGCTCCGGGCCGATTCAATCAATTATCGCTTAATGCCTTGGGCACTGATCCATTTGATGTAATCCTTTCGTTTTGCGTTGTGTTCACTCAAGGATTTGGAGAAGCTATGGTATCCGGGGCGCTGAGGATCTGCGACAAAATAATAATAGCCATGAGGTTCCGCATTAAGTACGGCATCAATTGAAGAAATATCGGGCATGGTAATAGGCCCTGGCGGTAAGCCTTTGTATTTATAAGTGTTATAGGGAGAATCTAAGGATAAATCTCTATAGAGTACACGACGGATAACTTGTTGAAAATCTTGGTCCATTTTCTTTTTGGCATAGATTACCGTGGGGTCTGCCTGTAAGGGTATATTGCGCCGGATTCGATTTAGATAGACTCCAGCGATCGTCGGGCGTTCTGAAACCTTTACTGATTCTTTTTGCACGACTGCCGCCAGGGCTGAAACCTCAAGAGGACTTAGTCCAATGGCTTTGGCTTTTTTTAGTCTCTTTTTATTCCAAAAGGCTTTATACTCTCCCAGCATCCTTTGTCTAAATCGTTCAGCATCGGTATTCCAATATATTTCATAGGTATTGGGAATGAACAAACTAAGGAGTTGCTCCTGAGCTACCCTAGCCGACTCAAGAAACTCAGGATCCTTAAAAGCCTCAAGCAAGGTTAGACTGTCAGGTTCAATCTGTCGCGCCAGGGCCCCTGCTAAGTCCTCAATACGCTCTTGATTGTTAAACTTGAGTAATATTGGCTCATTCTTACTGCGCAGTACGTCGATAATTTCTCTGTTATTCATCCCTTGTTCTAACACATATCGTCCAGCCTTAGGAAACGCGTTGAGTCTTTTGACACGAGCCATTAACTTAAAATCAGACATACGGGTGATATACGGCCCTACAGCACTTAAAACGGCATCAAAATCTGGATTCGTACCAATAAACACATCCACTTTGGCCTCATTCAAGGATAGGTTTGCGGCCCAAATCAAACGATAAGTATAGCGTCCCGTAAGGACAATAACTATGGTGAATAGGACCCCTAAAACAACGCCTTTTAACTTCATCTTTTAGTGCGAAATTTTTGATAGACTAACATATCCTGAAATTCACCCCTGAGATTGCACCACCAACCTTTGAGTTGAGCTCCCTCTTCAAAGGACAGCGAAGAAAACAAGCCAATACTCGCCTTATTATCGGGAGCAATGAGCGAATAGATTTGATGACAATCAAGGGACTCAAAGGCATAATCTATAAATAATAAGGCTGCTTCCCGCCCTAAACCTTGTTGTCGAAATGATGGCTCAGTAATTAAAATTCCCAGAGCAACCCGTTTGTTTTTTGAGTCAAAATCGAATAGATCGATAAGTCCAATGGGCTGATTCGTTAATTTGTGGTGGATGACTAATCTGAGCTGTTGTGTCTGATAAATGGACTGGTGGGCTTGATCGATATAAGCCTTCAGGAGATGGCGACTGTAGGGCGGATGTTGATCTCCATAAAGAGCAAATGCCGGATCATTTTCAGTACGGTATAGATAATCCAGATCCTCAGGTTCTAGAGCCCGCAAAAAAATATTTGTGCCAATTAAATTCACTGAAATTCTCCTTTAAAAACCTTCATTACGGGACCGGTTAGCCAGATATTTCGATAGGCAGAAT
>DDCS01000001.1:0-132 GCA_002335345.1 Flavobacteriaceae bacterium UBA2000
TTGGACTAATCGCGTAAAAACCGCGTCAAATTCATCCTCCAATGCGGCTTCTTTTAGCATTATGGCCGCGTCTTGATCGACCAAAGCCTGCGCATTTTTAGTTTGATGATCTTCAGCAACATTTGGAGAAGG
>DDCS01000001.1:232-5207 GCA_002335345.1 Flavobacteriaceae bacterium UBA2000
GATCTTTATATTCAGCGTAATAATAAGCCCCACACTGCCAGATTACCCTCACGTCATGGGTCTTGAAATAATCAAGTTTTTGCGCCACCAGGCTATTGATCCGCCTTGCCCCGAGGCTCCCGCCCAATACCAACAAAACGAGGCCTCGCTTAGCGGCTTTTTGCTCGGATGAGTCATGGACTAAATCAAAATAAGCCAAAGCTTTTTTTGACTCAAGACCTGGGTTGAGTAAATCTTGACGTACGGGATTTCCAGTGCACACAAGCTTTTCCTGCGGAAAAAATTGTTCCATATTTTGATGGGCAACGCATATTTTGTTTGCCCCTCGGGCCAGCATTCTATTGGTCACCCCAGGATAACTGTTTTGTTCTTGTATAAGCGTTGGGATCCCAAAAAGGGTCGCTATGCGCAGTAATGGACCGCTGGCAAAGCCACCGGTCCCTACAACGACATTAGGGCGAAAAGACTTGATCAAAAAAATAGATTGAAGTAGGCTCACCATCAATTTTATGGGGACTAATAAGTTTTTCAGGGTTAATCTTCTTTGGAATCCAGAAATCCAGAGCCCTCTAATGGGAAATCCTGCTTGAGGCACCTTTTGCATTTCCATTCGGTCGCGCGCGCCCACAAACATGATTTCAGCCTCCGGATTGCGCCGCATGATTTCTTGCGCAATAGCGATGGCAGGATAAATATGCCCCCCTGTGCCTCCACCCGATATCATGTATCTAAATCGTTTCACTGAGAATATCTAAAGGGTTAGACGAAGGCTCGTTGGTCTCTATTTTATCTTTGCGATGAGCGCTCACACTCAAAATGACTCCAAGGGCAACACAGGTCGTCCAAATAGAGGTTCCCCCACTACTAATCAGGGGTAAGGTTTGTCCCGTAACAGGAAAAAGAGAGACCGCAACGCCCATGTTAATAAACGCTTGAAACAGCAAAGGCACCCCGAGACCGATCACCAAAAGACGACCAAAATAATCGGAGGTTTTGAATACCAAGACCACCAAGCGAAATAATAAAAACAGATAAAAGAAGAGTAAGGATAACCCCCCCACTAGTCCAAATTCTTCGATAATGATGGCGTAAATAAAATCCGAACTGGATTGGGGTAAAAAATTCTTCTGAATACTTTTTCCAGGACCCAATCCCATCATCCCTCCGGTCGCAATAGCGATATTGGCTTGAGTAATCTGATAGTCCTTCTCTTTGGCATCAACCTCGTCGGTCAAAAAACTCTCAATCCGACTGGTCCATGTATCGACACGATTCGGGAATAAACCCGGGAAGGCTTTGGCCGATAATATAAAAAGGGTCAAACTAAGGAGCCCTATACCGAGAATAGAGGCAATATATTTTATGGGATGCCCTGCGACAAACACCAGCATTATAACCATGGCAAAGATGAGTAATGCCGTAGATAAATTGGCCGGCAAGATCAAACCAATGACCATAAATACGGGAATCCATAGAGGCCAGATTGTTTGTTTGAAAGACACCTGCTCGTCCTTGATACGCGCCATATAACGGGCCACGTAGACCAGCAATGCCACAGAGGCCAAAGAAGAGGTTTGAAAAGTAACCCCCACTACAGGAAGCTTTATCCATCGCGCCGCATTAGCCCCCTCTATGGTTGTCCCTTGGGCCAAAGTCAGAATGAGTAAAATCGTCATTATGGGCAAGGCAATCATTGAAAGTCCTTTGAAATAATGATAAGGAATACGATGAACACCAAATAAAATCACAAAGCCTAGGGTCAAATGAGCTAAGTGTTTAATCAAAAACTGAAGGGTATTGCCATCGCCGTAGAGATAAGCCAAATTGCTGCTTGCACTGTAAACAGGCATAAAAGAAAATAGGGCCAATAAAGCCACAACGGCCCAAATGGAGCGATCACCTTTTATGTTTTGAATAAACTGTTGCATAATGCTTTACCCCCTATAATTGTCTCACTGCATTTTTAAATTGACGGCCTCTATCCTCATAATTGTCAAATAAATCAAAACTGGCACAAGCCGGAGACAACAAAACCGTATCCCCGCGCTGGGCAAGTCGATAGGCCACTTGAACCGCATCCTGCATTCGATACGTCTCTACGAGCATATCCACTACAGAACCAAAAGTCTGAATGATTTTGTCATTGTCTAATCCAAGACAAATAATGGCCTTGACCTTTTCGTTAACCAAAGGCAACAATTCCTTATAATCATTTCCTTTGTCCTGACCACCGACAATCCATACGGTGGGCGCATGCATGCTTTCAAGCGCATAATAGACCGAATTTACATTAGTCGCCTTTGAATCATTGATATAGGTTACATTGTTAATTTTTAAGACGTATTCCAGTCTGTGTTCAACAGACTGAAAGTGTTCCAACGATTCCCTAATTGTTTCTTTGCGAATATTTAATAGTGCTCCAACAGTAGCCGCCGCCATAGCGTTTTTCTGATTGTGAGCTCCTTGGACGGAAAGATCAAGTGTCGGCATATTTATTGAATTTTCTGGGGTGTTAATAATTAAAGTGTCATGGTCAATATAACTGCCTTGACCCACAGCAGTCTTGGTAGAATAGGGCATCAGATTTGCCTTTACCGGCGCCTGACTGATCGATTGTGTCAACACAACATCGTCATGGTCATAGACCAAAAAATCTTGTGAGGTTTGACATCGCGCAATACTCATTTTTGAGGCGATATAAGCCTCAAACTTATAATTATAGCGATCCAAATGATCGGGAGTAATGTTGGTTATCACCGCAATATGGGGCTGAAATTGAGTGGTCCCATCGAGCTGAAAACTACTGACCTCTAAAACGTAATAATCGGGTTCCTCTCCCATAACTTGCGCCGCGAAACTTTTCCCAATATTCCCGCCAAGTCCCGCCGATATTCCCGCATCCAAAAGCAGTTTATGAATCATAGAAGTCGTGGTGGTTTTTCCATTACTTCCTGTAATGGCAATAATGGGTTTTTCAGTAAAGCGAAACCCCCATTCTATCTCGGAAATAACCTCAACGCCATGAGTCAACAGCGTTTGAACCACTGCGGCAGAGTCAGGGATTCCAGGACTCTTAACCGCAATATCTGCATCGACTAAACGGGACGGATCATGTCCTGCCTCTTCAAAATCTATTTGATGCTGCTCAAAAAGCCTGCGCGCTTTTTCGGTTAGGGTTTTGCCATCGGAAACAAAAACCTTATAGCCCTTGGCTTTACCGAGTAATGCCGCGCCCTGTCCGCTCTCACCTGCGCCGAGTATAACGAGTTTCTCTTGTGCCATTAGCGTATTTTTAGGGTTACAATGGTCAATACAGCCAGAACAATTCCCACAATCCAAAATCGAGTTACAATTTTACTTTCGTGGTATCCTTTGACTTGATAATGATGGTGCAGAGGAGCCATTTTAAACAAGCGCATGCCCGTTCCTGTGCGTTTTTTTGTGTATTTGAACCATCCAACCTGAAGTACCACAGATAAATTTTCCATAAGAAAAATCCCGCATAAAATTGGGATCAACCATTCCTTGCGGATGGCAATAGCGATAACCGCGATGATCCCGCCTATGGTCAAACTCCCTGTATCCCCCATAAAAACCTGAGCAGGATAAGCGTTGTACCATAAAAAGCCAATGAGTGCCCCAACAAAAGCCATAATAAAAATGGAAAGCTCGCCGATATTGGGGATATACATAATGTTCAGGTAATCCGAAAAAATAAGGTTCCCTGAAATCCACGCAAATATGGCCAAAGTGACCCCAATAATGGCTGAAGTCCCCGCCGCTAAACCATCGATCCCATCGGTAAGATTAGCCCCATTGGAGACTGCCGTAATGATAAAAATGATGATCGGAATAAAGATTAACCAAGAATAACGAACCGCCTCAGGTCCCATCCAAGACAAAACCTTCTCGTAATCAATTTCATTGTTTTTCACAAAAGGCATGGTCGTGATGAGTGCCTTCTCTGCTGGATAAAATGCTTTGGATATATCGCGATCACCACTGGCTTGGCCTTGATCAGACGATAGCTGACTTAGCTCCATCCCCGCAGGAATCTGACGACGTACCGTCACTTGATCGCTCAGATACATGGTTCCCCCGACAATAATACCCAGACCAATTTGGCCAAATACCTTAAATTTTCCTGGAAGTCCGTCTTTGTCTTGTTTGAACTTTTTGATATAGTCATCGATAAACCCAATAACCCCCATCCAAATCGTCGTTACCAATAACATGATGACGTAAATATTGTCCAGCTTGGCAAAAAGCAATACGGGAACCACAATGGCCAAAATGATAATCACCCCACCCATAGTCGGAGTTCCTGCCTTTTGTGCTTGACCTTCTAAACCCAATTCCCTAATGGTTTCCCCAACCTGTTTACGCTGTAAAAATTCGATGATTCTTCGGCCAAAATAAGTTGCAATAAACAATGAGGTAATGGCCGTCATGGCCGCCCTAAAAGTGATAAACTGAAATAATCCAGCCCCGGGCACATCATAGGTTTTATCTAAAAAATCGAATAAGTAATACAGCATATCAGGCGGTTTGGTCGTTTAAAAATTCACTTGCGATTTTATAGTCATCAAAGTCATGACGCACTCCAGAAATTTCTTGGTAGGTCTCATGCCCCTTCCCCGCAATCAATATCAAATCACCAGACGCCGCCATTTGCACCGCAGTCTTAATCGCTTGACGCCGATCAGTTATAGACACAAACTTTTTGTAATCGTGCGCAGGAACTCCCGACTCCATTTGGGAGATTATTTCCTCTGCAGGCTCGCTGCGTGGGTTATCTGAGGTGAAAATGACTTTATTGCTCCAATGCGTGGCTACAGCAGCCATTTTTGGTCGTTTAGTCTTATCGCGATCGCCTCCGCAACCCACCACCGTAATCAGGGTTTCATTTCCGGTGCGTATCCCTGCTATCGTTCCCAATACATTTTCCAAGGCATCAGGCGTATGGGCATAATCA
>DDCS01000096.1 GCA_002335345.1 Flavobacteriaceae bacterium UBA2000
CCATAATTATCCTTGTCTTTGTTTAAACCTAGGGTTCTTTTTGTTAATAACATACAAGCGCCCTTTTCTGCGTACGATTTTACAGTCGGCACTGCGTTTTTTAATGGAAGCTCTTACTTTCATTGTTTTAGTATCTATAAGTTATGCGAGCCTTTGTTAAATCATAAGGGCTCATTTCTAATTTCACCTTATCGCCCGGAAGCAACTTAATATAATGCATACGCATCTTTCCGGAGATATGGGCTGTAACAATATGACCGTTTTCAAGTTCCACACGGAACATGGCATTGGATAGGGCTTCGACTATCGATCCATCTTGCTCTATTGCTGCTTGTTTGGCCATTATGCTATTGATTTACGATTTTTACCTGTTTTCATTAAACCATCATAGTGACGATTTAACAAATATGAATTCACTTGTTGCATTGTATCTATGGCTACACCAACCATAATCAATAAAGAAGTCCCTCCGTAAAACAGAGCCCAACCTTGCTGAATCCCTAAAATTTTAACAACAAACGCAGGGAATATAGCGATAAGTGCTAAAAATATCGATCCTGGTAAAGTGATTTGTGACATGATACGATCTAAATACTCAGCAGTATCTGTTCCCGGTTTAATCCCAGGAATAAATCCCCCACTGCGTTTGAGGTCGTCTGCCATTTTGTTTGTTGGTACAGTAATCGCCGTGTAGAAATAGGTGAAGATGATGATCAGCACTCCAAACACTAGATTATACCAAAAACCAAAAATATCACTGAAATTAGCTTGAATCGTCTGTGCAAAAGCACTCTCAGATAAGCTCGCTACAGCAGAGGGCACAAACATTATCGCCTGTGCGAAAATGATTGGCATTACTCCTGAAGCGTTGAGCTTCAACGGGATAAACTGACGCGCCCCAAAAATATTTTTTTCATAGGCTCCAGAAGCCGTACGACGGGCATATTGCACTGGTATTTGGCGCACTGCCATAACCAAAAGTACCGAAAGCAAAATGATTACAAACCAAATCACCAACTCGATCAAGATCATGATCATCCCCCCATTAGATTCAAAGACTCGAGAAGCAAATTCTTGAGCAAAGGTCAAAGGCAAACGGGCAATGATTCCCACCATAATAAGGATCGAAATTCCATTCCCAATTCCCTTATCCGTAATCTTCTCTCCAAGCCACATCGCGAAGACACATCCCGTTACCAAGATGGTAATGGACGACACGTAAAACAAGGCCGATTGACCCATTACAAAGGCTTCAGAAGGCACTCCTAAGGCAGGTAAACCTGCTAAGTAACTCGGCGCTTGGACCAAACAGATACCGATGGTCAACCAACGGGTAATTTGATTGATTTTTTTACGACCACTTTCTCCCTCTTTTTGAAGCTTTTGAAGGTAAGGAATAGCGATTTGCATTAACTGTACAACAATAGACGCTGATATGTAAGGCATGATTCCTAACGCAAATATAGAAGCATTAGCAAACGCTCCCCCTGTAAATGCATTAAGTAGACCCCCGATACCACCATCATCAAATCGACCAGCAAAATCACTAAGCATTGCGGCATCAATTCCAGGCAATACTACTTGAGCGCCAAATCGATAAACCAACAGCAAACCTAAAGTCAAGGCGATACGATCGCGTAGCTCTTCAATTTTATAGGCATTTTTTAATGTCTCAAAAAACTTCATTCCTCTGGTTGATTATAGGGTTTCTGCTGTTCCTCCTGCGGCTTCAATAGCGGCTTTTGCTGTTCCGGTAAATTTGTGAGCCGTGACGTTTAGCTTAGCTTTTAGCTCCCCGCGCCCTAAAATTTTAACCATTTCATTTTTACCGCAAAGACCTAAGACGACTAAGGTTTCAAAATCTACAGTGTCTTTAATCTTTTTGTCGTCAACAAGGCCTTGAAGCGTATCCAAGTTAATTCCTTGGTACTCTTTACGGTTGATGTTCTTGAACCCAAACTTTGGCACGCGACGTTGCAATGGCATTTGACCTCCTTCAAAACCAAGTTTCTTAGAGTATCCTGAACGAGATTTCGCTCCTTTGTGACCACGGGTTGCCGTACCACCTTTACCAGAACCTTGTCCGCGTCCAACGCGCTTAGCTTCTTTCTTAACTGATCCTTCAGCTGGTTTTAAATTACTTAAATCCATTCCTGTATCTCTTATTTGGTTTCAACTGAAACCAAGTGATTAACTTTACTTACCATACCCATAATTGTTGGGGTATCTTCATGCTCTACAGTCTGACCGATTTTTTTCAAGCCAAGGGCCTTGAGCGTTCTTTTCTGGGTTTCAGGACGTTTAATGTCACTGCGCACCTTTGTGATTCTGATCTTTGCCATAACTGTTTGATTAACCTTTAAATAATTTATCCAAAGTAATGCCACGTTGTTTCGCCACAGTCACTGCACTGCGCAATTGAAGCAAGGCATCAAAAGTTGCCTTTACCACATTGTGCGGATTTGATGACCCTTGAGACTTCGACAAAACGTCGTGTACCCCTACGGCTTCCATCACAGCACGAACAGCTCCACCGGCAATTACTCCAGTACCTGCCGCTGCAGGAAGTAAGTTCACACGAGCACCGCCGTACTTACCTTTTTGTTCGTGAGGCAAAGTCGCTTTATTCAATGGAATACGTACCAAATTTTTCTTAGCATCCTCGATCGCCTTTGCTATAGCACTGGCCACATCTTTGGACTTTCCTAAACCGTGTCCGACAACTCCTTTTTCATCTCCAACAACAACGATTGCAGAGAATCCAAAAGCACGTCCACCTTTGGTCACTTTGGTTACACGCTGCACCCCGACCAAACGATCCTTCAATTCGAGTCCGCCCGGCTTAACTAGTTCTACGTTTTTATAATCTTGATA
>DDCS01000127.1 GCA_002335345.1 Flavobacteriaceae bacterium UBA2000
TAAACGCCCCAAATTATATTACTGACGGTTATGAAATTGGCGGTGGGGGTGATTTTATCCAGCGCAATGCGATGGTGCTGATTGCCTTAATCCAAGAACTCAATGCGCAAAAGCAAGGCGACGAGGAACTGGTTGTTCTCGGTCCGAGTATGGGAGGGTTGATTGCGCGATATGCCCTTGCCTATATGGAGCAGGAAGGGCTACCTCATGAGACGCGTCTCTATTTGTCGTTTGATTCGCCTCATCGAGGGGCCAATATTCCTATTGCTCTTCAATATCTTATCAATTATTTCGCTGTAGTTGGTGGTGATCCAATGGCTCAAGCGACGGTAGATTTTGTCCTAAATTCGAGTGCGGCAAAACAAATGCTCGTCGATCATTTGTCGGGACATTTACTGGCAGGGTCTGATTTAGAACAAGACCCTAATTTATTGTTGCCTGCGGGCGCGCCAAATTTTCGCGATGAATTCCAGCAGGAACTGGACGCCTTAGGCTTTCCACAAAATGTGCGCAATGTCACCATGATTAATGGTGCTGTAGATGGCACTAATATTGGGAGTCCAGGCATGGAGGTTGTCAATACGAGTATAGAAGTCGATGCGCTTACCGACATTGATATTGCCTTATACTTTACCCCTGAAGCCGGGCAGAACATAACCGTGACCGATGTAGCGACTTATTTTATTGGGATTCCCGTGTCAACTTTTTCTGCCGATGCGCAATCACCTGGGTCTTCAGATGGTGTCGACAGTGCACCAGGGGGAACAGGAAATATTTCGGCCGCTCTGGCTGGGGGTGGGGGCAGCCCCGTACTTCAGGAATTTATTGACGCTTTAAATCAAGATGAGTATAGTTTTATACCTACCATGAGCGCCTTGGCCATAGACACCGATAACTGGCATGGCCCCGCAGATCTTGCGGCATCTCCTTTTGACAATATTGAGGCTTCGACCATTAATTCGGGCCATGTGAGCCTGACGCAGTCTATGGCAGATTTCGCGATCATTGAGATTTTTGGATCACTGTCAAATGATGATTTTACTGCCGTTGTTGGGCCAAAATTGCGCAACCCAGCCAAAGAGGCCATTGAGCTTTATTTGCCTCAAACATGGCAGCAAAGCACTTTGAAAGCCTATCTCTATAGCCTTGACGGCAGACTCATTGCTCAGAAGGAGTGGGAAGGAGTTACGCAAAATATTCAATGGACTCATGAGTTATCTCAAGGGATTTATTTGCTGGAACTGCATAGTGGAACAAATAGCGCCCATTTGCGTGTTTTGAAGCAATAATTTTGAAGTCCAGAGATTTTCTGCTAAAAATTCACGGCTGCACGAAATTTTTAATTGCGAAAGTCGCTTTTACTGATGATGGTAGGGTTCGCCTTTGAGAATAGTAAAGGCTCGGTAACATTGCTCGACCATAAAAAGCCTGACCATTTGGTGGCTGAAGGTCATCGCCGATAGTGATACGCTGCTCATGGCCCGCTGCCGAACTTCTGCAGAAAAACCATAAGGGCCTCCAATGATGAACACTAACTTTTTTCCTCCGGCGTTGAGTTGTTTTTGAATGAATTCAGAAAACCCTACCGAGCTCATTTGTTTGCCTTTTTCGTCGAGTAAAATCACCCTATCGGACGCATCAAGGGTATTTAAAATGAGGGCGCCTTCTTTATGGCGTTGCTGATCGGCCGTAAGATGCTTAGTTTTTTTGAGCCCGGGAATGATCTCCAAATCAAACTTGATGTAGTGATTCAATCGTTTGACATAACCTTGAATGAGCTCCTCCAACAATGGATCATCGGTGGCTCCGACCATAAGTAAACTAATGTTCATAGCGCAAAGATATTCATTTTGATCCTTGTGATAAGTTACCCAGTCCATGGGCCAAGATTTGTTGGGTATTTTTGTAATTTAGCTTAAAATCCATCCATTGATTTCAGCAGCTCAAGAACAATTAGAAATTCAAGGCATAATTAAAAATGCCTTGCGTGAGGATATTGGTACGGGAGATCATTCGACATTGGCGTGTATTCCCTCCTCAGCGCGTGGTAAAGCAGCATTATTGGTAAAAGAATCAGGGTATATTTCAGGTTTAGATTTTGCCCATCAAGTGTTCAAAACACTGAGTCCGGACATCGTATTTGAGGCCTTGCAAAACGATGGTGCCTTTTCTGAAAAAGGAGCCATTGCCTTTACTGTAGAAGGACCAAGTCATATTTTGTTACAGGCCGAGCGTCTGGTGCTCAATGCGATGCAGCGCATGAGTGGGATTACCACCAAAACAAGGGCTTATGTGGCTCAGCTGGAAGGAACAAAAACCAAGCTTTTAGACACCCGCAAAACCACACCGGGAATTCGTGCTCTTGAAAAATGGGCGGTACGTTTAGGAGGAGGGGTGAATCATCGATTTGCCTTATACGACGCCATCATGCTAAAAGACAATCACATTGATTTTTGTGGCGGTATGGACCGAGCCATTGAAGCGACCAAGACTTACTTGACGGCGCATAATTTGGACCTGCCCATCATCGTTGAGGCCCGTGATTTTGACGAAATTAAGGCCATACTGCGACATACCGGGATTACCAGAATTTTAATCGATAATTTCAGTATTGCGGAGACCAAAAAAGCAGTGGCGCTTATTGGCAATCATTGTCAGACAGAATCTAGTGGGATGATTAATTTGGAGACCATAAGAGACTATGCCCTATGCGGTGTCGATTTTGTCTCTTGTGGCGCCATTACCCATTCCGTTCAGAATTTGGATTTGAGTTTAAAAGCAGTAAACTAAGTCCAAACCTATGGAAACAGCCTCGAATCGCCCCTATCCTTTTGAACGTTGGCCTTTGATCGGAACGCTGACAAGACTTTTGCGTTGGATTCAGCTCCCCGGGTTTCAAGGACTTTCGCTTTTTGATCTGATTGAAATATATAGTTTGGGCATTATCAAAGGGGCCCTTTCGTCGCGGGCAAGCGCCATAGCCTATAGTTTTTTTATGGCCATCTTTCCGTTTTTACTGTTTATGCTTAACGTGATCCCGTATATCCCCATTCGGAATTTTCAAGAGCGATTCTTAAAATTTATCGATGAGCTTTTACCGGCCCAAACCCACGATTTCTTTTATCCGGTAATCGAAGATATTGCCACAAACCCAAGGACCGGACTGCTGTCTTTTACGCTGATTTTAGCGCTTTTCACTATGGCCAATGGAGTGAGCGCAATCTTTAGTGCCTTTGAATACTCGGTACATGTGACCATTAACCGAGGGTACATACGACAATACATTATTTCAGTTGGGGTCGCCATACTGCTTTCGCTTATTTTGATCCTTACCTTGGGGGGCATTGCCTACGGGGAGTTCTTGATTAATTGGCTCAAATCCGATACCTTGATTGACAATGATCTTTTTTGGATTTCGGTGGTGCAATATTTGTTTTTTGTGGTGATGTTGTACGTGATTGTTGCGGCCTTGTACTACTTCGGTGTTCAAAAGCGAGGAAGCAAAGGGTTCTGGTCCATTGGGGCTTTGGCCACCACGGTATTAATCTTACTGACCACTTATGGTTTTGGGGTCTACATTAATAATTTCTCAAAGTACAATGAGCTTTATGGCTCGATAGGGGCCCTGCTGATCATGCTTTTTTATATTTGGCTCAATGCCAATTTGTTGTTGCTCGGCTTTGAATTGGATCAGTCTCTGCGCCGACTTAAGGAGCGTTTTGTGCCCTAAAAAAAATCTGCTGATTAAACGTTTATGCCCTTTATTGATGTCATTGTTCCCTTGCCCATAAACCAAACCTTCACCTATCGGGTCCGTGAGGCAGAAGCTTCTTTTCTTAGACCGGGGATGCGTGTTGTGGTGCCTTTTGGAAGAAATAAATTACGTACGGCATTAGTTTATGGGGTTGGCGCTCAAGAATTACCAGAATATCAGACAAAGGAAATTGATCAAATTCTTGATCAGCGGCCTATAGTGAGTGCGATGCAATTATCATTTTGGCAATGGATGGCGCGCTATTATATGTGCACTTTAGGTGAGGTCATGAAAGCGGCACTGCCTGGGGCCATGCTTCTGGAGAGTGAAACCTTTATCGCGTCTTTGAATCCTGATCCTAACGCTTGGGAAAATTTAAGTGACGCAGAATTTTTGATTATGGAGGCCTTGTCCGCTCAACCGCGACTTTCCATAGATGAGGTTCGATCGATTCTATCGCGAAGTTCAGTAATGGGGGTCATCTATGCCCTTATTGATCGTGGTTTGATTGAAGTTCAAGAGCAATTGGACGATAAGTACAAACCCCTTATGCGACGTTTTGTGCGTCTTAATCCCGATATTTTAGGTGAATCTAGTTTAAAACTTATTTTGGAGGGACTGAATCGGGCACCGAAACAACGCGAATTAATGCTTTATTTACTTTCTAAACCACATGAGGAAGAGATTCAGCAAACCCAATTACTTAAGGCAGTTCAAGCGACGTCGAGCGCATTAAACGCGTTAATCGATAAACAGTGGGTGCTTGCCCAGGAACACGCCTTAGATCGCCTTTTGCCGCACGAGGGCCCCACAGAGGTTCTTTCGGAATTGTCCCCCGCTCAGAAACAAGCCTTTAATCAAGTCAATACTTACTTTGATCAGGGTAATGTCTGTTTGTTGCACGGCATTACATCGAGCGGAAAAACTCGGGTGTACATGCATTTGATGCAACGATTCATAGCGGGCGGAAAGCAAGTCTTGTTTATCGTGCCAGAAATTGCCTTAACCACCCAATTAATCAGGCGATTACAGCGATTTTACGGACCTCAAGTTGGGGTGTATCACTCGCGTCAAACCCCGGCAGAGCGCGTTGAGCTTTTCCAGAAAGTAAAAAAAGGAGATCCCTCGGTTCACATATTGGTTGGGGCGCGCTCTGCAGTATTCTTGCCTTTTAAAGATTTGGGCTTGATTGTTCTTGATGAATCCCACGAGCCCTCATTGAAACAACACAGTCCTGCACCGCGTTATCACGGTAGAGATGCAGCGATTATGCTGGCGCACTTAAATAGCGCAAAAGTTCTTTTAGGCTCTGCCACACCTTCCTTAGAAACTTACTATAATGCGCAGCAGAATAAATTTGGATTGGTTTCTTTGAATGAGCGCTTTGGAGGAGCCACGCTGCCCACTATAGAGTTAGTTGATTTGGCTGAGCAATATCGCAAGAAATTGATGCGACAACATTTTAGTGCGCCCTTGATTACGGCCATAGAGGAGACTTTGTCTCGCAAAGAGCAGGTTGTTTTATTTCAAAACCGACGTGGGTTCTCGGCCATGATTGAATGTTTAACCTGTGGGCATATTCCGCAATGCCCCGATTGTGACGTGAGTTTAACCTATCACAGTCATCAAGAGGTATTGCGATGTCATTATTGTGGTCATCAACAGGGGGTGCCTCATGCCTGTATGGCCTGCGCAGGCCCTCAGCTGGACCGAATCGGCTTGGGAACGCAACAAATTGAACTTAATCTACAAAGCTTATTTCCAGCGGCTCGATTGGCCCGAATGGATCAAGACACCACCAAAGGGAAGCATGCCTTTACTCAGCTCATTGAGCGCATGAATCAAGGTGAAATTGACATACTCATCGGAACCCAAATGCTGGCCAAAGGTCTGGATTTTGACCGCGTGTCTTTAGTGGGCATCCTCAACGCGGACCAATTGATGAATTTTCCTGATTTTCGCGCTCAGGAGCGGGCCTACCAACTCATGTCTCAAGTAAGCGGTCGTGCGGGTCGACGTGGTATTCAGGGACGAGTGATCATTCAAACATATACTCCGGGACACCAATTGCTCCAGCAAGTCATGGCCGGAGATTACAAAGCCATGTATGACCAACAAAGTCAACAGAGGGAGCAATTTCAATATCCGCCATTTTGTAAGCTCATCCGCGTGACGATTAAGCATCGAGATTTGAAACTCAGTCAAGCGGCGGCTACATGGTTATTTAAAGTAATCGAGCAAAAGATGGGATCCTTGGTTTTGGGACCGGTCGCACCGCCCGTCTCGAGAATAAGAAATCAGTACATCCAACAGCTTTTAATTAAAGTGCCGCAACAACAATCCTTATCTAAAACAAAGGGTTTTGTGACCAAAGTATGGCAACGTTTTATCGCCCAAAAAGAATTTGCGCGCGTTAGCGTGTCTTTTGACGTAGATCCTGTGAATTAAAAACTAAGCTTTACCCGCGGCGGCGGCCAAAGCGGCAACCAAATCAGTTTTACGATTTCGGCTCAAGGGGAGGCTTTGATTTTCCAGCTCTATTTGTTTGCTGTTGTAGCGTTGAACCTTATCTAGGTTAACGATATACGATTTGTGGATGCGCAGAAAACGATCCTCTGGGAGTATTTGTTCGAAGGCTTTCATGGTAGAGAGGACCACCAATGAGTCATGTTCTGTGACAAGCTTTACATAATCCCCTAATGCTTCAACGTATTTCAGTTCACTCAAGAAGACTTTACGTTTTTTAAGGTTGCTCTTGACAAAAATAAAATCCTCGTCGTCAAATCCTTCTTCATTGCGCAATTTATAGTTGACGATGGCTTTATGAACGGCGTTTAAAAAACGATCTTTTGCAATGGGTTTACGCAAATAATCGATGGCGTCGTAGTCAAAAGCCTTAAAGGCATATTTGGTTTTACCCGTCACAAAGATAATTTGCGGCTTTTGTGTCATGTCATCGAGAAGATCGAACCCCGAGACTCTTGGCATTTCAATATCAAGAAAGACCAAATCAATTTGTTGTGAAGTCAATCCCTCCTTGGCCTCCTCGGCGCTATTGTATTGCGCAGCAAGCTTTAAAGAAGGATGTTCATTGATCAGTTTTACTATGGAAAGTCGCTGTAGGGTCGAGTCATCAACAACAGCACAATTCAACGTGGTTTGATCCATAATAAGGTGAGGTTTTAGGACAAACAATATTAGTCAATTAAAAATAGTTGCACAAGTTTTGATGGGCTTTAATCTGATAAAATGAACCATTAAACTGAGTTTTTATCTTAATCAGGGGCTCCCGTCGATAATTTTGGCCTTATAAATTGAGCTCGATCATGGCAAAAAATGGCATTTGATGAATCAAGACCCTAGGGGGCCTTATTGACGATTTAGGTAATTCATTTCTAGACAAGTGTACCCATATCAGCGCACAAAAAAACCTTAGTCTTTAGGCTTTGTAGTTTCCAAATAATGCCTTATTTTTGCACGCTCTCAGCAAGGTGCTGGGAATTAAATCAATATATTATGACTCATTACGAAACTGTTTTCATCTTAAATCCCGTTTTATCTGAAGAGCAGATAAAGGAAACAGTAAAGAAA
>DDCS01000172.1 GCA_002335345.1 Flavobacteriaceae bacterium UBA2000
TTATGAGTACAGGTGGGACCACAAGAAAAACAAAAGCCTCACAGAGATGTGGGGCTTTTTTGTGCCGATAACATTCAAGCGGCGATTAATTGCCCGATCCTCGGGTGGTTGTGTTATAGCTAAATACGACACTAATAAGGCGAATTACTCTGGAGCCTTGTCTTATTCTTGAACTTTTCCTTAACTTGAAGGATTATTAAATATGACTAATTGTAAAACAATAACCTATGGGAATATCTAGGAGAAGCTTTCTTTCAAAGGGAGTACAATCAATGGCGGGGCTTGCAATTGCGCCTTCTTTTGCTTCAATTATTGAAAGTTGTATATCTGATAATCCGACAGGACCATTAGGTAATTGGGCTGAATTGGCAAAGGCCATGCGCGGCAAATTAGTCATGGCAGATGATCTTGATTTTTCTCGGGTGAATGTGCAGTGGGCACTGCCTTCCTTGTCAATAGTGCCAGAGGCAATTGCCTTATGCAATTCAGAAGAAGATGTAATTGCATGCGTAAAATGGGCATCTGAGCACAAAGTGCCTTTGGCGGCAAGATCTGGGGGCCATTCTTATGCAGGATATTCTCGATCAAAAGGCTTGATAATTGATTTATCACAAATGGACAAGGTTAATTACGATCCAAGCACAAAATATGCAACGATGCAAGGCGGCGCACACAATTTAGAAGTTTATGTGGCAGGCCGCGAAGCTTCAGTATCTCTATGTCATGGGCGCTGCAAAGGTGTTGGTGTTGCTGGCTTAGTTTTAGGTGGCGGCATTGGGTTTAATATGCGTAATGTAGGATTAACATGTGATAAATTGGTATCCACTCGGATTGTTTTGGCCAATGGAGAAGTAATAACCGCGAGTGAAACAGAAAACCCTGAGGTCTTTTGGGCCATTAGGGGCGCAGGTGGAGGTAATTTTGGGATACACACCCAATTTGTAATGGAGATGTTTCCGGTGACCAAAGTCAGCTGGTTTCGTATTCAATGGAAAGAAAATTTGAAACGTATTTTCGATGTTTTTCAAGATGTGGCACTTCAAGCGCCTCCTGAATTTGGCGTAAAATTTAGTGTAATTGCTAATCGAGGAAAACAAGACAAGAACAAGGAATTACACATTGAAATTTTGGGTCAGCTTGTTGGAAGTGAGGCACAGATTAGGGCCTTATTGGCCCCAGTATATGCAGTGGCAAAGCCCTCTAGGGAAATTTTTCAGGAATTGCCTTATTGGGATGCTCAGGAAATGTTATCAGAAGACGGAAGTCCTGAATTAGCTCATGAACGTTCAAGGTTTTGTTTTGGGAAAATATCCTCAGAGGGAAGGGATGCCATTTTTCGTAATCTAGCCGTATGGCCAGGGACATCTCTTGATGCAACATGGAAATATTTTCTCATGGGAGGAAGAATCTTAGATTTACCTGTTGAGGCAACCTCATTTCCTTTTAGGGAAGCCACTATGATAACCTCAATAGATTTGGAGTGGTTATCAAATAATAATGATGTCCTTGAGGAAAATTTGGAATGGTTAGATGCTTTTCACCAAGAGATGGAGCAATATACATCGCCTTATTGTTATGTCAACTTCATTGACAATAGGCAAGAAAACCATCTGAACGCTTATTATGGACGGAATTTAGATAGATTAAAAGCGGTGAAACGTCAATTAGATCCTGGAAACATGTTTTCAAACCCTAAAGGTGTTCCTTTATAGAATCCACAACATGAATTGATTTCGAAACACAACAGTTCAAAACCATGTTATTGGATTTTGATTTTCAAGATACGACAATTATAATCAGGTGGTCCCTGGTTCGANNAAAAGCCTCACAGAGATGTGGGGCTTTTTTATTTAACATTTTAGCCTTAACTTTGAGAAGTAACCAGCAAAAACCAAAGAAAATGAAAAGCGTATGTTGTAGAGATTTAGGAAATGATTGCGATTTCACGGTATCAGGGGAAATCGATGAAGTAATGGATGCAGTAGCTCGTCACGCGAAGGAGTTTCACAAAATTGATGTAACCCCTGAAGTTGTTGAAGCCGTTAAAGGCGTAATGAAAGAGGTCTAATCTAGAGATTGTATTGTTTAAGACTTAAACCCTTTGAATTCAAAAGGGTTTTTTTGTGCGAAAAATTTTTTTAAAACCGCTTACCAAAAGAGGCGCCTAATCTGGGATGAACTTCGTCTGTGGCGGCCGTGCTCAGTAAATAACGCCCAATACCCAGGAAGATCTCAAAAGAAAATCCTTTTTGATTGATCCATTTGCGCCCTGCAGCAAAGCCTATAGACCACTGAAACTCATTTCCAGGATCTTTTTCTATATAACTTCCATCTTGTAATTCCACCCAATCGGCATAAGGTTCAACCAAGGCGAATGAAGAAAACGCCTCTACAAACAGCCCGCGCGCGCCGTAATCTTTTTGGTCAAAAAAGTAAAAACGATAAAAAGGCGATAGCGCAAGCTCTTGACCGCCATAATTGTCACCCCCGAAGTTTAAAAGCAAACTTGCCCCGACACCACTTGAGCTTGAAAGAACACGCTCATATGAAATATCTAAGGCCGGACCAACGAGTAGAGCCAATGCATTGATACGCAACTCTGTTTCAGAAGTATCAAAAACAGATTGTGGGGCGTTAGATGGGGTGTCTGAACTTTGACCAAAACCCTTAAATAACAAGGCAGGGGTCAATAGAAAGGCGGCAAAAATAATTAGGGGGCGTCTCATAAATAAAATTTGAATGACCTACATCAATAATTGCGCCAAAAGTACGGGAATTTTATTCAATCGTCGCTTTAAATAAGCGCGGTAAACCCAAGCCCTCATCCTCTGAGGTCATCCAAATCTGAGAAGGGGACTCAATGTGAATCGCTTCAATTTGTGCCGGGTTCACAGGCAAAATAAATGTTTGCATTTTGGTCTGCTCATAAGGAACAGAAAATTCAGGCAAAAGAAAAAGATATTGCGTCCCGTCAGGGCGATAACCCACAAGACCCATGAGCCCAGAAGATTCGTGATAATCAGCTCCTGTGATCAAACAGCCTACATTGAGAGAATCTTGAGGGGTTAGCGCATAGTGGCCTGGCGTTTTATCAATGAGATAGATGGCGGAGCGCAAGCTAAATTTTTTTGGCACACTAAATAAAACAGTTTTTTAAAAAAGAGGGTTCGTGGACCACGTGAATGAGGATAAAATGTCTTAGTACAAGAGACAATGGGCCATTGGATTTTGGAGAGGACTTATTTCTATAATTTAGGGCGATGAATCCTGAGAAAGCAAAATTCAATTATCTTTGCGTCGTATGAAAGGTCACAACTACAGAGTGGTTTTGTTTATAATAATTTGGATTATTGCTTTTAATCCCTTGTTCGCGCTGTCAATTACTCAGCCTCCGCCTCCAGACGGAAGCTTGCCCATCGACCAAAACCTCCACTACCTCCTCTTGGTTGGTTTGGCTTTTGGATTGTACTGGGCCTTCAGACAGATTAAATCCCAGCGTAGCCGCGACTGATCCGCGCGACATACTTTCCGATGATATCAAATTCGAGATTGACGACACTGCCCGCCTGGAGGGTTTTAAAATTGGTGTGCTCGTAAGTGTAAGGAATAATGGCAACCCCGAGCACCCCCGGCGCGCTATCTACCACTGTCAAACTCACGCCATTAATGGTAATGGATCCTTTTGACACAGTTACGTGCCCTGAGTCCTTGTCATAGGCAAATAGATAATGCCAACTCCCGTCTTTTTCCTCAGCCATTGAACAGGTGCCTACAAGGTCCACATGGCCTTGAACAATATGTCCATCGAGTCGGTCTCCGAGCTGCATGGCGCGTTCCAAATTAACCAGCCCGCCGACGTGCCAATGGCTTAGGTTGGTTTTGTCCAGGGTTTCTTGAATCGCGGTAACGGTGTAAAGATCCCCTTGAATGTCAACAACAGTAAGACATACCCCATCATGGGCAAGAGACTGGTCTATTTTTAGCTCATGAGTGAAGTCACAACGCAGGGTGATGTGCAGATTTCCCCCGTCTTGATTAAGCGCAATTATTTCGCCAATTGATTCTATAATACCTGTGAACATACCCTCAATTATTTACCTTTGCAAAAGTAACACCCAAAGCGCTCATATGGCAATAAACAATCCAATAATTATAGGAATTTCAGTTGGAGACCTTAACGGGATTGGCCCAGAAATTGTGTTAAAGAGCTTTGCGGACCCAAGAATGCTGGAATTCTGTACCCCAGTGATTTTTGCCAACATCAAGTTTTTGACTTGGTATAAAAAAGAATTAGGCCTAGAATGTCACCTCAATGCCTTGAGTGACTTGAGCCAGGTCAATCACGGAAAAATCAATGTGTTTAACGCTTGGTCAGAAACTTTTGAAGCCCAGTATGGAAAAGTTGACCCAAAAGCAGGCTTTTTGGCGATTACTTCGTTAAAAAAAGCGGTCAATGCGCTCAAAAACAAAAAAATTGACGCCTTGGTTACAGCCCCAATTGACAAAAAAAACAGTCAATCTGAGGAGTTTAAGTTTCCGGGGCACACCGATTATCTCGCTCAAGAGTTTGGTGGCTCTGCTTTGATGTTTATGGTCTCTGAGGAAGTACGCGTTGGACTCCTGACCGACCACGTACCCGTTAAAGACGCTCCAGCCGCCATTACAAAGGACTTAATCAGACAAAAGGCGGTCGCAATGATGGTGTCTTTGACTCAAGATTTTGGGATTACCCGCCCAAAGATTGCGGTTCTTGGGGTAAACCCTCATTCTGGTGACCAAGGCGTAATCGGCAGCGAAGATCAAGATACAATGGCCCCCACAATCAATGCGATGCGCGAGGAAGGCAGCCTTATCTATGGCCCTTATCCAGCCGACGGATTTTTTGGGTCAGGCCAATACAAGCATTTTGATGCTGTTTTGGCAGCCTACCACGATCAAGGCCTGATCCCTTTTAAAACCCTGTCGTTTGGTGCGGGCGTTAACTTTACCGCCGGCTTGAATGCTGTGCGGACTTCTCCGGATCACGGTACTGCTTTTGATATCGCCGGAAAAAATCAAGCGAACATTAGCTCATTTAAGGAGGCCGTTTTTACGGCTTTAAACATCGTGCGTCACCGAAAAATGCATCGAAAACTGACCCAGGCTCCGCTTGAGATTTCGGCAAAAAGACCGTCGCACAAAAAGAAACATCATTAGGCTCAGGCAAATAAAATTATTTACTATCTTTGCGACCGCCTTTTTTAGGGCCGAGGATTAAAATACTTTTGTGCACATGAAGGAAATGAAAGATTATACCATTCCTTTTGTGGGGCTAAAAATTGGCCGACACAAATACGATTTTGATCTGGACAAGAAGTTCTTTGAGCATTTTGAGTACGATGAGTTCCATCAAGCGGACATAAAACTCGAGGTAATTTTGGACAAAAAGCCAAATATGCTGGAGATTGAGTTGTCATTTGATGGATCGGTTAATGTGTCCTGCGACCGAACGAATGAGCCATTTGATTTGCCTGTTGAGGGCAATTATCATTTTGTTGTAAAGTTTGGCCAGGAGCAAGACGACTTGCATGATGAACTTTTGATTCTGCCCCACGGTGCGTATCAAGTAAATATTCAGCAACAAGTTTACGAATCTATTGTCTTGGCTTTGCCCAGCAAGAGAATTCATCCCGGTATCGCAGAGGGCACACTAAAAAGCGACGTACTCGAACAGCTAGAAGCACTAAAACCAAAGGGAGCACAACAAAATCAATTAGAAGATGTTGACCCCCGTTGGGATAATTTAAAAAATCTATTAACGGACAAATAATATTGCGCCATGGCACATCCTAAAAGAAAAATCTCTAAAACAAGAAGAGATAAAAGACGTACCCATTACAAAGCTACAGTTGCTCAAATCGCTACAGATCCAACAACGGGCGAGGCACATCTATACCACCGTGCCCACTGGCATGAAGGCAAATTGTACTACAAAGGTCAAGTCGTTATTGACGCTGTAGGCGAGGTGGCTTAAAACACGAACGCATTAGGCGCTCTTTAAACTCTCATTTGAATTAAAGTGAGAGTTTTTTTGTGCGCTGAACATTGCACAAAAGCGTCAAAAACACACGCGTTTTTGCTCAAAAATTAGTACTTTTCCCCTCGAAAATTGGAATTTTGGCTAAAAAGCGCAAATTTTATTCCAAAGCATATGACAAAAATTAAAGCAGCCATTACCGCTGTTGGAGGCTATGTTCCAGACTACGTCTTAACCAACGAGATTTTGGAGACTATGGTCGACACAAATGATGAATGGATTCTTTCGAGAACAGGCATTAAAGAGCGTCGTATTTTAAAAGAGCCAGGCCAAGGAACTTCTTATATGGCCATCAAGGCCGCCCAGCAACTTTTGGAGAAAGCTAACGTTGATCCCAAGGAAATCGATTTATTGATTATGGCCACGGCCACCCCAGACATGCTGGTGGCTTCAACAGGGGCGTATGTCGCTACAGAAATCGGGGCGACGAATGCTTTTTCGTATGATTTATCCGCCGCGTGCTCGAGCTTTTTATACGGTATGAGTACCGCAGCAGCGTATATTGAATCGGGTCGTTACAAAAAAGTTTTGTTAATCGGCGCGGATAAAATGTCGTCGGTGATTGATTACACGGACCGAACCACCTGTATTATTTTTGGGGATGGTGCGGGCGCTGTTTTATTTGAACCCAACACAGAGGGCCTTGGCCTTCAAGACGAGTATCTGCGTTCCGATGGAATTGGGAGAAATCACTTAAAAATGGATGCGGGCGGATCAATATTACCCGCTTCTGAGCAGACCGTTGCCAACAAACAGCATTATGTTTTTCAGGACGGTAAAACCGTATTTAAATTTGCCGTATCTAACATGGCCGATGCCTGCGCGCGCGTAATGGAGCAAAACGGTTTAACGAAGCAGGACATACAGTGGCTTGTGCCCCATCAGGCGAACAAGCGTATTATTGATGCCGCAGCAAGCCGTATGGGCGTCACCGAAGACAAGGTGATGATGAATATTCAGCGTTATGGAAATACCACATCAGCAACCTTACCGCTTTGTTTGATGGATTATGAATCTCAGCTTAAAAAAGGTGATGGCCTTGTGTTTGCCGCTTTTGGTGGTGGATTTACATGGGGCGCAGTTTATTTGACCTGGGCCTATAACGGAGCATAAATTAGAGTTTATATAAAACAAGACTTATGGACATTAAAGACATTCAAAATTTAATCAAGTTTGTAGCCAAGTCTGGCGCTAGTGAAGTGAAACTTGAGATGGAGGACATCAAAATCACCATCAAAACCGGAGGCGATAGCGAACGCGCTGAGGCCTCTGTTTATCCAGCAACCCACGCGGTCATGCATGCTGCTCCGGCAGCATTGCAAGCGCCTGTGCCGTCTCCTGCAGCCCCTGCGCCTGAATCTTCACCTGCGGCAGCAGCCCCTGCGGCAGAAAGCGATAAATACATTACCGTGAAGTCGCCAATTATCGGGACATTTTACAGAAAACCTTCACCGGATAAATCGGTATTTGTTGAGGTTGGAGATACGGTAAGCCCTGGCAGCGTTTTGTGCGTTATTGAAGCCATGAAGTTGTTTAATGAAATTGAATGTGAGGTTTCTGGGAAAATTGTAAAGGTCTTGGTAGACGATTCATCACCTGTTGAATTTGATCAGCCTTTATTTTTGATCGACCCAGCTTAATTTAAAAGCAGTACCATGCCGTCAAAAAAAACCAAAGGCCCGAATAAGGCCCAAGAAAAAAGCATGTTTAAAAAAATATTGGTCGCCAATCGCGGAGAGATCGCCCTTAGGGTGATTCGAACCTGTAAGGAAATGGGCATTAAAACGGTAGCGGTTTATTCTACTGCAGATGCTGAAAGTTTGCACGTAAAGTTTGCTGACGAGGCCGTTTGTATTGGCCCTGCACCGAGTTCAGAGAGCTACTTAAAAATAGCCAACATCATTGCCGCGGCCGAAATCACCAATGCAGATGCGATCCACCCTGGGTACGGATTTTTGTCTGAAAACGCTAAGTTTTCAAAGATTTGTGAAGAACATGGCATCAAGTTCATCGGGGCTTCGGCCAAGATGATTGACCAAATGGGAGACAAAGCGTCAGCCAAAGCGACTATGAAGGCTGCAGGCGTTCCCTGTGTCCCTGGAAGTGATGGAATTATTCCGGATTTTGAAACCTGTAAAAAGGTGGCAAAAGAGACGGGTTATCCGGTCATGCTCAAAGCAAGTGCTGGGGGCGGAGGAAAAGGGATGCGCGCCGTTTGGAAAGAAGAAGACCTACAGAATGCTTGGGAATCCGCCAGGCAAGAGAGTAAAGCGGCTTTTGGCAACGACGACATGTATATGGAAAAGTTGATCGAAGAACCACGGCACATAGAAATTCAAGTCATTGGT
>DDCS01000091.1 GCA_002335345.1 Flavobacteriaceae bacterium UBA2000
GACGGGGCATAACTAAAGCCCTCGACAATTAAGTAGTGTTCATTGACTGTGTCCTTGATGGCCATATTCAAATAAGGCCCTCCCATAAACGCGTCGCTCAAGGTCCAAATACCACGAGAAACTATGGTTTCACGCCCTTGTATAAACTCCATGCTCACTTCTGGAACATACGTGGTGTCTGTGATAAACCGGGAGTCATCTTCAACGGGCAATAAACGCGCTCCGATCGCGTCTCTAATATGACGAATATATTGTCCGGGATACTCTGCTTGTGAGGGAATCATGCTCAACGGTGCCGTATAGATGAGAATATTCGTGGTTCCATTAGAGACCAAGTCTTTTCTTAACCAGTAGTAGTCCTTTGAGGAAGCCGCGATGCGATAAGCTGAGGGCATCTGGAATTCGATCCCAAAATCTTGGGCCAATCCCTCAGGAACTTTTGGGGAAATTTGTGTGCGCCGTTGACGCTCTTTCAATTCAAAGGCCTTCATCTGTGCAATCCACTGATTTTGTTGTGCTTGAACCAAAGCGATCAGCGATTCCTCAGAGCGCCCTTGGGCCACCGCCACAAGTTGCGGGCGGGCAAAAGCGTTGGTTTTAAGGCTGGAGGTGTCTTGGTCTCCTAAAGACAAGGATAGAATTAGGCGAGAACTTCGGGCGAAATCGGTAAAATGCTCAGGGGCTAAGTGACTTAAGCTAAATAGGGGCTCCATTTGTGGCAGTCCTGGGGTGGGGGCTGCGAACCAACTGCGAATACTGTCGCCCACTGCACTAGACCAGATCTCTGGGGGCGCAACAACGTTTAGGGCATTTATTGAACCCACCGACTCGGGTAAATAACTGCGGTCTGTGGTGCTGTTTTGGCCGCAGGCCAAAACAAGGGTCATCGCGAAAAGGGCAATTAATTTTTTCATGATCGTGGTTTTAGGCTCAAGGCCATTCCTGGTTTAATCTCTGACCCACTAATATCATTCCATTTTTTTAAATCTTCCAAAGTAATCCCCGGTAACTTCTGAGCGATGCCCCAAAGAGAGTCTCCTTTTTGCACCACATACACGTCCTTATTGTTGTTTTTTGTGCGGCTTGACGCAGTGGTTTCGTTTACAGGAATTCTTTTGGGGATTATGGTCAGTCTTTGTCCTATTCTGAGCTGGGTGCTTTTAAGCCCGTTCCACCGTTTAATTTGCGCAACGGAAACTCCATATTTATCGGCTATTTTACCCAAATAATCTCCACTTTTTACGCGATAGCGAATGCGATTATTTTGGTCTACTAGTTCGGGCAGCGGTTTTTCTCTTTGCGCAAAATCGGCACGAGCCAAGCCGTAAAGACTATCTTGATTCTCTACGAGCAAGCCCAAATCGCTGACCGGCATTCGTAAATAATAGGGCCGGTCCTCAATATAGGGAATGACCCCTAGGGTATATTCTGGGTTCAGAAATTCCAGCGTTTCTAGCGGGGTTTGGCTCAACGCCGCGACATGGGACAGGGCAATAGTCTGGTTTATTTGTATTGTGTCTGTGGTGACGTAATGGGGCTGGGTGTTGGTTGGTGTCAGCCCATACGCGCTGGCGTATTCAAAAATATACATCGTGGCATAAAATGCCGGTAAATACCCCGCCGTTTCACGCGGTAAAAACGAGCGGATGTTCCAGTAATTCTTGCGCCCTCCCGAGCGGCGTATCGCCTTGCTGACATTGCCGGGGCCACTGTTATAAGCCGCCAAGGCTAAATCCCAATCGTCCAAAATATCATAGAGCTGATTGAGGTACTCAGCGGCGGCAATCGTTGATTTTAGTGGGTTGCAGCGCTCATCAACATAGCTGTTTACTTTTAGATCAAACATCTTGCCGGTTTGAAACATAAACTGCCACAAGCCTCGAGCGCCAACTCTTGAGGTCGCCGTGGGCACCAAGGCCGATTCCACAATGGCCAAATATTTCATTTCTAAAGGCAAGGCGTGCTGAGCAAAAACTTCTTCAAACATCGGGAAATAATAATGACTCAAGCCCATAAGTCGCTGCAACTGCGGGCGTCTGTTTTTTAGATAATTCCGAACAATCTGTTCGAGAGAACTGTTATAGGTAATGTGAAAAGGTGTTTTTTGATCTAGGGCTGCAAGCCTGGACTTAAAGGTTTCTGTCGACCATAAACTATCGTGTAAAGGGATGCTGTCCCATTGAGCACTTATCGCCTGTTGCTGCTCTTCAAAACGATAGGTGTCCCTAAGGAGTGCGTACCAGGCGCGCTCAATTTCTGCTGCTTTTAGATTATTCCTTAAGCCGGGGCTTAAAGAATCTTGAGGGTTTGCGCCCGCCAAAACAGCCTCCTTATCTTGCTCAGCAATGGAGATTTGGGTTGTGCTTGTTGAGGCTTTGGATTCAGGCGATGTGAGGGGTTCATTTTGTCCAAACATCAAAAAGGGCAAGGCACAAAAAACATAAAGAGTGATGATACGATTTTTATTTAGTGAACCCATTGATTTGATCATTATTTAAGCGTTTAAAACCGCAGCAATTCCTGGTAGTGTTTTTCCTTCGAGCATTTCAAGCATGGCGCCGCCCCCGGTAGAAACATAACTTACTTTATCCTCATAATTGAACTGTTTTACCGCCGCGACAGAATCGCCACCACCCACCAAGGAAAATGCGCCGTTTTTGGTAGCCTGGGCAATCGCCTCACAAAGGGCTATTGTGCCATGAGCAAAAGTCGGCATTTCAAAAACACCAACAGGTCCATTAAATAAAATGGTTTTGGATTGCGCGATGACCGCAGCAAACTTCTTTCTCGTCTCAGGACCGGCGTCAAGGCCCATCCACTGATCAGGAATCGCATTAATTTGGGAAATTTCAGTGGGTGCCTCGTTACTAAATTCTTGAGTAATCACCGTATCTATCGGGAGGTGCACCATAACCCCTTTGACTTTGGCTTTGGCCAAAATATTTAACGCTAATTCTTGTTTATCGTCCTCAACCAGTGAGGTTCCAATGGATCCTCCTTGCGCCTTGATAAAAGTAAAGGCCATTCCTCCTCCGATGATCAAATGGTCGACAGAATCCAATATGCGTTCAATTATTGTAATTTTTGACGAGACCTTTGCCCCGCCAATAATTGCGGTAACAGGAGACTCGCCGTCATGCATGACTTTATTGACATTGATGATTTCCGAGGCCAATAATGTTCCAAAACAACTTTTTCCTTTGAAATACTCAGCGATAATTGCGGTAGACGCATGAGCGCGGTGCGCTGTTCCAAAGGCGTCATTAACGTAGATGTCTCCGTGCGCCGCCAAAGCTTTTGAAAACTCATGATCTCCCTTTTCTTCTTGAGGGTAATAGCGCAAGTTCTCCAAGAGCAAAACACCACCTTGTGGTAATCGCGCTACAGCCTCCTGTGCTTCTTCTCCAATACAATCTGAAACAAAAGCCACCGGCACACCCAAGGTCTCAGAAACATTTGAGGTTATGTGGCTTAAAGAAAATTCTGATTCTTTGGACTTTGGTCGCCCCAAATGGGACATTAAAACACAGCTTCCTCCTTGATTTAAAATATGCATTATCGTCGGTTTAGCGGCCTGGATTCGTGTGGCATCTGTCACCTCGAGATTCGCGTTAAGGGGTACGTTAAAGTCTACGCGTATCAGGGCGCGCTTGCCGTTAAAATCAAAATCGTTTAGGGTCTTCATTACAGGATTGTTTTGGCACAAATATAAGTTTTTCCCAGGTCTATGCCTTGGGAAAAATCCGTAGATTTGTTTGGTGGAGTACGCGCAAATCATTGGATTAAACCATCTTAAAAACCATCTGCAAACCAGCGCTGCGCATGGTCGCGTGGCCCACGCCCAATTGTTTAGTGGTCCTACAGGCAGCGGTTTGCTTCCTTTGGCTTTGGCCTATGCAAAAACGCTCCTATGTGCTGGTTTAGACCCGGAGGGTTCAAGTTACCAAAGGGCTGCACATCAGGTGGATTCTTTGGTGCATCCCGATTTACATTTTATGTATCCAGTCAACACTACAGACTCGGTCAAAAAATCTCCATCAGTCCTCGATTTTTTGCCTCAATGGCGAAGCTTTGTTCAAAACAGCCCTTATGGCTCGTTAATGGCTTGGTACCAGCACATCGGATTGGGGGGCAAGCAAGGCAGTATCTCTGTTTCCGATACGGAACAAATGACCCGAACGCTTGCGCTTAAATCTTACGAAGGCGGATTCAAAATTATGATCATTTGGATGGCGGAGAAAATGAACTCAGAATCCTCCAATAAAATTTTAAAACTCCTGGAGGAGCCGCCAGCAAAAACGGTTTTTCTTCTGCTAACCGAAGAGGAAGACAAAATCTTAAAGACGATTTATTCGCGCTGTCAATTACTCAGCCTTCCCCTGCTTTCTCAAAATGATTTAGCCCAAGCACTGACGCAGCATCACGGACTTACGCAACATCAGGCACAGTCCATCGCAAAAACAGCGCATGGGGATTACTACAAAGCACAGCAGCTTATTGACGCTCAAGGCGAGGAACCTTTATTTGAACAGTGGTTTTTGCAGTGGGCCCGCGGCGCCTTCAAAGCAAAAGGAAACAAAAAGGCAATACAAGAATTGCTCAGTTGGAGTGACCATATGGCGGGTCTAGGAAGAGAAACCCAAAAATCCTTTTTGACCTATTGCGGTGGTTTAATTCGTCAGGCGTTTTTAACCCACTACAAAACAAAGTCACTGGTCTATTACAATGAATACCACGAAGACTTTGATTTAGCTAAACTTGCGCCATTTATTCATCAAAACAATATTTGGCAAATTCAAGGCGCGCTTCAAGAGGCTGAGGAACACATCGAGCGCAACGGCAATGCAAAAATCATTTTTACTGATCTTGCCGTACAATTGACACGGCTTTTACATCAAAGCGCAGATTAATCGTTTTTGATAATTGTTTAGTTTGTTTTCAATAGAATATTCTTATTAAAAAGAACTTATTTAAAGGCGTTTTGCGCTTGTTTTTGCGTTTTTCCACAAACACCCTTTGGTAAGACGACTTGCTGCCCGTAAAAGCGATTAATTTCGTTTTTTAAGGACATAAGCCAGAGAAGATGGTTCCTTGCTAATCAAGGCGCAGAAATTTGACCATAAGCCGATCAATATCCCTCTCAGTAGAAATCCATTGTTTTTTTTATAGCGCTCAGAAAGAAGGCTCACATAGACAGCATCGAACCACATGGGGTGCGTTTGCGTCAGTTCAAAATATTGATTAAAGAGGGCGTCTATGCTTTCCCGTGAGAAGTGCCATAAATGTCTGGGCACATCATAGGCTGCCCAATGATGACGATAAAACTTTGCGTCCCACGATTTAAAATTCGGCACCGCGACAATCAACACCCCTCGCTCTGAAAGATGTTGGCTAAGCCATTTTGCCATCTCGCCAGGATCATCTAAATGTTCTAGGACATGCCAAAGCGTGATCACATCATATCTCTGCCGGCCCATTTCGGCTGGCGCCTTAAATATTTTCAGCCCCTTGTTGCTTACTGCGGAACGCGCCAGTTTATTAACCTCTAAACCTTCTCCATCCCACGAGGCGTTGTTTGCTGCTTTAAGAAAGTCGCCCGTGCCCGACCCATAATCCAAAAGTTTTTTGCCCGGGGGATTTGCCTTATTTAACCACCTAAGTTTAACGCGCCTATTCCAATTTCGCACAAAGCGATAGGCTTGGGCCATTAAACCTGTGCTTTTCTCATTGTGAGAAATGTAATCTGGGTGATTGTAATACGGCGCTAATTCTTTTGGACGGGGGGTTGTTTGGTAAGCCTTATATTCCTGGTTCCACACCAAGGAAAAGCTTTCTGCCGTAACCATATAATCCGTGACTGCTTTGGGAACATGAGATTCGATGGTGCTGGTTTTTGTCATTATTTACTGCGTTGTTTCACGTGAAACATTACCGCCCCATAAACACCAAAAGCACTGAAATATCATTGGGCGACACCCCGCTGATCCTTGATGCTTGCGATATGGTGGCGGGCTGAATGCTGCTTAGTTTTTCTCGGGCTTCAAAAGACAAGGATTTTAACTTACTATAGTCAAAATTCTTGGGGATTTTTATGCCTTCGAGTCTGGTCAGCTTTTCGGCATTATTTTTTTCCTTCTCAATATAGCCCGAATACTTGACTTGAATCTCAACCTGCTCTAACACCTCAACATCAAGTTTGTGTGCGTCCACATAGTCCGCGACTGCCTTAACATCAAACATATCTTGCATACTGATGTTCGGACGAGAGAAGAACTTAAATAACTTATCACTTTGCGGCGCCAGGGACGAGTCGTGGCGATCGAGAATCGGATTGATCTCTTCAGGGAGCACACTTGTTGTTTTAAAAAACTCTATAAACGACGCACTTGACGCATATTTCTGCTCCATTCGCTTCATCCTCGCTTCACTCGCTAAGCCCAGATCATGGCCCTTTGGGGTCAACCTGTAGTCCGCATTATCTTGTCGCAACAAGGTGCGGAACTCCGCCCGCGAGGTGAACATTCGATACGGCTCCTTGGTGCCTTTGGTGATTAAATCGTCTATGAGTACGCCGATATAAGCTTCGTCCCGCCTCAAAATAAACGGCTCTTGTTCACGACATAAAAGCGCGGCATTAATCCCCGCCATGAGTCCTTGAGCGCCTGCCTCCTCATAACCTGTGGTGCCGTTAATCTGACCCGCGAAGAACAGGCCTGAAACGATTTTAGTTTCTAAGCTGTGGCTTAACTGTGTTGGCGGAAAGTAATCATATTCTATGGCATACCCTGGTCGAAACATCTTGACCTGTTCAAAGCCCGTGCAGGCCCTTAGCGCCCGCAATTGAACATCCTCAGGCAGCGAGGTACTAAATCCATTGATGTAGTACTCAACCGTATTCCACCCTTCAGGCTCAACAAACAATTGGTGGCGATCTTTATCGGCAAAACGATGAATTTTATCTTCAATAGAGGGGCAATATCGCGGCCCGGTACTCTTAATCGCGCCATTAAACATTGGGCTACGATCAAAGCCTTCTCGCAATAATTCATGGACGGTCAAGCTGGTATAGCTCATATGACACGAGCGCTGCTGCGCCAAAGGTTTCGTTTGATCACTAAACGAGAACTTTTGTGGGTCTTCATCGCCCGGCTGCTCTACCATTTTTGAGAAATCCAAGCTACGCCCATCGACTCTTGGAGGCGTGCCTGTTTTCATTCGCCCTGTTTCAAAACCTAAATCAACCAGCACTTCGGTGATCCCTGTAGCGGCTCGTTCACCGGCGCGTCCCCCGCCAAATTGTTTTTCTCCAATATGAATAAGGCCATTTAGAAAGGTCCCGTTCGTTAGCACCACAGCCCTTGCGTTAAAAACTATTCCTAATGAGGTTTGAACACCGGTTATTCTATCTCCATCATACAACAAACTCGTCACCATGTCCTGATAGAAATCAAGGTTTGGGGTCTGTTCCAACATAAGGCGCCACAACTCAGCAAAACGCATGCGATCACTTTGAACCCTTGGGCTCCACATAGCGGGGCCTTTGGATTTGTTGAGCATCTTAAATTGAATCGCAGTGTTGTCCGATACGATCCCGCTATACCCCCCTAACGCATCAATCTCGCGCACGATTTGTCCCTTTGCAATTCCTCCCATAGCAGGGTTGCAAGACATCTGAGCAATCGTCTGCAAATTCATCGTTACCAATAGTGTCTTCACCCCCATATTGGCAGCGGCAGCGGCAGCCTCACATCCAGCGTGGCCTGCCCCAACAACGATAACATCATAATTCGCGTCCATAACTTAATGTTTCACGTGAAACACTTATATCTAGTTGTTATTCAGTAAGTTGAGTTTTTCAATCCAATAATCTTCGCGCCCACGCATTTTTAAAACATCCTCTTCCGATTTGTCTTTATAGCCACATAAATGGAGCACCCCGTGTACCACAACCCTCGCGAGCTCATTCATTACTGAAACCCCATACTCTTGACTGTTTTCAGTCACGCGGTCTGTAGAAATATAAATCTCACCGTGAATGGTTCGGCCCATATTATTGTCGAAAGTGATTATATCGGTTAGGGTGTCGTGATTCAAAAAATCTTGGTTGAGTTTCAGCAAAAAATCATCATCACAAAAAATATACGCCAAGGAGCCCAAATTAAAACCCTCGATTTTAATTACCTGCGCCAACCATGCCGTCCAATGCTCTTGGTGGTCTAAAGTAAATTCATTTTGTGCGTCAAAACTGATCATTCGCCTGGTTGCGTATTTTAAAATATCGTTCTGCTTGTTTTTTATAATACGGCTGCAAAGGTAATGCGTCTTTTATTAATATGTCTAATTGGTCAAAATACCTTCTCTCGTCCTGCCATGGGTTATTTAATGCCGGGTCATAGCGCCTGGTATTGGTTTGAGATTCGCGTTTTTGTTCCTTTTGCTGCTCATACTGCGCTTCCTCAAGCTTCATCAACTGATAATCGATTTCCTTCATTAGGGCTTTAGCGCGATTCGTAATCCCGTTGCGCAAGACTTCTTGTGCGTTCTCCTCCATTTTTTGGAGCAGCCCCCGATTGAGGTCGAGCAGGCCTTGTTTTCTGAGCCGGTCTTCCAATTCTTGTCGTAATTGCTGTTGGGCTTTATATATGCTGTAACGCGCCGCGCGCTCAGCATCTGTGTCTTTGTATGATCCCTCCTTATTGCCATTTTGCCCATTGTTTCCCTCCCCTTGAGGTTTGTTTTGGCCGTCCCTTCCGCTTTGGCCTCCCTTGCCTTGTTGAGCGCCCTCTTGGCCGCCCTGTTGATCTGATTCTCCTTGCGTCCCGTCTTTGCCTGTCTTACCTCCTTGAGAAGAGCCCTCTCCCGACTGCTGACCTTGTTCCCCTTTATTCTCTCCTTGATCCTGAAGCGATTGCTGTTGCTGAATTATGTCTTGGAGCTGAAATCCTTGGCTGCCCGATCCCTGTCCTGAACCAGCTCCTGGCATACTCATCGACATTTGTTCCATTTGTGAAACGACGCCATCCAAAAGGTTTGCCAAATCATTGGCTTGGGTAAAGACAAATTGTTGGGCCACGGCGGCGCTTGAAAAACGCGTTTCTGCCAAATCTTCCAAAGACTTGCCCAGATAATAACTCGCTTGACTCAAGGATTGATTGACTTTAGCTGTAATCATGGGTTGGCGCATCGACAGGGCATATAAACTGTCGTCAATATGGTTAAAATTATCGCGAAGATCATTTTGCTTGTTTATATATTCGGGCATAGACCACCCCCCGAGCTGGCGCTTTTGGCCAAGGTTCATGTGTCCTTCTTGCGCCAATGAAAATACAATAAGATTGTCTAAAACCTGTCTTAGCATCTGAGTGTCTTCTTGCATGGCTTGTTGTTGCATTTGCTGCATTTCAGCGCCCAACTTCTGAGCCATTTCCTGCATTTTTTGACCCGCCTGTTTTTGAGACTCTTGCGCCTGTGGCGTCTCTCCTTGTTTTAAAGACTCTGTTGCCTTTTGTTGTTCTGCCGCGATGTCCATTTCACCCCCAGGGTCTCTCGGGAGGTTCATGGGTTGTTTGAGCTTCTCATTTTCTTGCTCGAGTAGATCTAAAGCCTTTTTAATGGCCTCAAATTCTTTATTTAATTGCGCTTGCTGTTGTTGCTTTTCGGACAAGGTTTTTTCGTCGGATTGATCTTGTGCTAGTTTTTCTTGTCGCTCCCCTAATTCCTTGAGTTGATTGCTGATTTGATTCATTTTTTGGGTGACAAAAAACCTTCGGGTCATTTCAACAAGCCGCGCTAGATTTTGTTCTTGGGCCTTCTGTTGTTGTTGGTTTTGCGACAGCTCCTCCAAAAGATCTTCCTCTTGCAGTTGCTCTTGCAGTTCGCGAAGCTCCTCCCATCTATCGGATTGTTCCTTTAGTGATTCCAACTGCTCCTCCAAACGTTCCATTAATTCATCGGCTTGACCGTCTTCATCTGGTTGATTTTCATTAAATCGCTCTAAAGTATTTTTCAACGCTTCTGTTTGCTGCTCTAGGTTATCAAGTTGCTGTTGCTGCTTTTCAAGCAAGCGCTCAAGGCTTCTTTCATCCTGCCAATTCACAGTTTCTTTTTGTCGGCGCGATTGTTCAATCTCCTCGACTTGATTGTTTTGCTCTTCGAGGGATTTTAACGCTTTTTCGATTTGATTCGTTTGCTCATTTTGTTGACTCAACAGCTTTTCCTGTGCCTCTAGAATAGTTGATTCTTGATGGCCAAAAACGTTTGACCGCGCGGACTTGGCTCCTAAAACACCATCGTTATCCCAAGCCTCAAAATAATATTGATACGCCTTTCCTTTTATGAGCTCAAAACCGTTTGGAAAGGTGTATAGGGTCTGGGTGTTTGCCCCAGAGACAACGTCTAAGCGGAGTCTTCTTTGATTTTTTGGATCCTCTTTGGCATAACACACCACTTCTATTTTTGAAATTAAGAAGTCATCCCACGCCAAAACTTTATGATGTGCCACACTATTTATTGTGTCGCTTTGGGTTTCCACTAAAATCTTTGGTCGCTCATCAGGATAAACCTCGATGTTATAGGCCACGCCTGGCTCGAACCCGACTTGGTTGTTCATTAGGCTCAAATCATATTGTTCATCACCAAATACCGTTTTGGCCAGACTGAATCCATCGATCATATCCGATTTGAAATACAAAGTGTCTGTTTTGTTCGCCCACCTAATTTGCTCGGTATATTCGGTATTAATTTTCCAAAGAATTTTCGAGCCCGACAACGCCCTGAAATTTCCTGTGTTCTCAACCCTTTGTTGGCGCATTCTCGTGTAACTCGGGGGAAGAATCTCAACAGAAAATCCTTTAATCTCTGGTCCGTACACAATCTCAAAGGGATAATTTTCAGAACGATATTGGTCGGTGCCAAAATACACCTCAAAAGACGTCTTTTGGGGAGGAATCACGAGTTCAAATTGACCAAACCCTCTTGGGACCATAGTTTGGCGTTGGTCTCCAACAACCGCAAACACCTCATTAGGCAAAACAGCCCCTTTGGCTTCAATCCGCAAACGAATTTCTTGATTGCTTCTGGCTTTTAACTCTTCATTTAACAAGGTCAAGTGGTATGGTGTTGGGCGAACAAATTCTTGATTATACGCCGCCACCCGGTTGTATCCCTCAAATAAAGAAGAAAGATCTCCAAAGGCCCAAATCAAAATTAACACCGAAACCGGGAGAATGATCCAGCGCAGATGCTTTATATTATCCTTAAGGTCAATCGCTTGATTAAAATAAAAAGGTGAAAGGGTTTTAGATTTTTGTGCAATACTGGCTAAGACCAGCTCCGTGTCTTGCGCCTGTTTTAATAAATCCAAGGTGTTGGTTAATCGATCCCCAACTTCTGGGATTTGTGTGCCTATAATTTGTGCGGCCTCTTGATTGCTCATTGGTGCTTTAATCCCAAAAAGCACGCTAAGCGCGGGCCAAATCCAATAAAACCACAAGCCCACTTCAACCAACACAAAAACCCAAAACATTAAGGCTCTCAAGGGCTTTGGTAGCCACAGTAATTCTTCAACCCAGGCCGTTAACAAAAAATAGAGCGCTCCAATGGCCAAAAAGAAAATCCCGCCCCGCAACAGGTCGCTGAGATAGAATTTTTTTTTAAATTCACTTAGTTTTTGCTCTATGACTTGGAAATCACTCACTTATATAAATTTCATGCTACTAAATTAATTTAAATTTCGCTCTTGTGTCTTTAAATACCCGTGATTTAAAATACCTAACCGCCTATTCTACTCCCGCAGTATATACCCTCTCTGTGGTTATGGGTGGATACTGGGGTTTTGCCACAATTGCCTATGTCTTTGGTGTGGTACCGATCTTGGAGTTATTATTGCCTCAAAGCCAAGAAAATTTGGACCAAGAAGAAAAAACAAAAAAGAGCCTGTGGGGGATTTTTGACCTCTTGCTTTATGCCAACCTACCTATTGTTTTTGGCCTCCTTGTTTATTTCTACACCAATATTGTGCCGCAGTATGACCCAGCGGTTATTTTGGGGTATGCCCTGTCCCTCGGAATTGTTTTGGGGGCTAATGGAATCAATGTCGCCCATGAACTGGGTCACCGCACATCCTACTTGGAGCGATTCATCAGCAAGGCGTTGTACATGCCTTGCTTGTATATGCAT
>DDCS01000131.1:0-3002 GCA_002335345.1 Flavobacteriaceae bacterium UBA2000
TTTTTCAGCGTACATATGGGTGTGACTGACCATGTGTGGCCGTGGGCCCACTGCAGACATTTCTCCTTTGAGCACGTTGATAAACTGAGGCAACTCATCGATACTTGTTTTTCGAATGATCTTGCCGATACGGGTCACTCGAGGATCATTTTTTGAAATCTGATATAAGTGGGCCTCTGGATTCGGGCGCATCGAGCGGAACTTGTAACAGTAAAATTCCTTGTAGTCCAATCCATTGCGCTTTTGCTTAAAAAAGATCGGGCCTTTGGACTCCAGTTTGATGATCAGACCCAAAATTGGGGTGAGCCAAGAAAGAATACAGACGATGATAAAAATGGCCAAAACCACATCAAAACTCCTTTTGACAAACTTGTTAAACGGCTCATCGATCGGAATCTTACGCATGGAAATAATGGGCAAATATCCGTAATAAGTGAAGTCCAGCCGCTTGCTGTAAATGTCTTTATTGTCTGGGAGGAATTTTAAAATTTTCAGGTTGTTGTCCGCATAGTCGATGAGCTGATTCATCGTCGCATTGTCCAGCTGTGCCACCGAGGCGTAAATCTCATCTATTTGATTGTTGTCGATGTACTCTAGGCATTGTTCGAGACTGTAGGCCTCATTGCCCGACAAATTGAAGGTCTTGAGCAGTACATAGCCGTATTCCGGCTTTTCCTCAAAAAATTTACGCAACTGATCCGTCTTCTGATTCAGCCCTACAATCACGACCCGGCGCAGGTTTCCTTTGAGGAGAATGCGGTATTTCTTGAGTAAATAATAAATGGCAATCTTGGTGAGGGTAATCAGGGCCATCACCTCAATCACGTAACGCAAAATATCCCAAGGCGAGGCCTTTATTTCTCTGTAAAAGCCGAAAAAAGCAAAGACCAATAGCAAGAAGAGGGCGCCTTGTTTGAGGCCTAATGAAAGGATATTCGTGGTCCTGGTAAAGCGATAGATTTCATAGAAGTTAGACCTCAGCGCAATCGCGATCCAAGCAAAAGAAACAAAAAGAACATAATTTAAAAAGACAAAACGCTGCTCAAAAAAAGGGGCGGCAAGCAAATGAATAATTGCCAAGTCGATCGCATAAGAAATCGGCCTTAAAAACCCCGAGTATCGTCCTGTTTTATAAATCATTTAGTGGCGATTATGTGCCGAAAAATCTTTGTGTTCGCTGCGGTATAATTCTTCCTGGGTCAGTCCCTTAAAGTAAGCGTAGGTTTTTTCCATACCCTCAGCGCGCTCTACTTTGGGTTCCCAGCCCAACACCTCTCGCGCCACGGTGATGTCCGGTTGACGCTGCATCGGATCATCTTGTGGGAGTGGGTTAAAAACAATTTTTTGGTCTGAGCCGGTAAGGCGAACGATCTCTTTGGCAAAGTCCAAGATGCTAATTTCATTAGGATTCCCAATGTTTACAGGATCGGTATAGTCGCTCATCAGCAGTCGGTAAATCCCTTCGACCTGATCGTCTACATAACAAAAGGAGCGCGTTTGACTTCCGTCGCCAAATACCGTGATGTCCTCTCCGCGCAACGCCTGGCCCATAAAGGCTGGAATGACTCGTCCGTCATTGAGACGCATTCGGGGACCGTAGGTATTAAAAATGCGCACAATACGCGTGTCTAAACCGTGGAACCTGTGATACGCCATGGTGATGGATTCTTGAAAGCGCTTGGCCTCGTCGTAGACCCCGCGGGGCCCTATGGTGTTCACGTTACCATAATACGTCTCCTTTTGCGGGTGGACCAATGGGTCTCCATAAACCTCAGAGGTCGAGGCGATCAGAATCCGTGCCTTTTTTTCTTTGGCCAGACCCAATAAATTATGCGTGCCTAAAGACCCCACTTTAAGGGTCTGTATCGGGATTTTGAGGTAATCAATCGGACTCGCTGGGGAGGCAAAGTGCAAAATATAATCCACGGGTCCCGGCACGTGAACAAAAGTCGTTACATCGTGATGGCAAAAAGTAAATTGCTCAAGACCAAAAAGGTGCTCAATGTTTTTAAGGTCGCCTGTGATTAGGTTGTCCATGCCGATCACGCGAAAGCCTTCTGCGATAAAACGATCACAGAGATGAGACCCCAGAAATCCTGCGGCCCCAGTGATTAAAACCGTTTCACCCTTGTTGTCGCTGCTCATGGTTGTACCGTATTGCGACCTATAGAGGTGTAGCTAAAGCCTTCGCGCTCCATGTCTTGGGTGTTGTACAAGTTTCTTCCATCAAAAATTACGGGCTGCTTGAGCAGATCTTTGACCTTTTCAAAATTGGGTGATCTAAAGATGCTCCATTCGGTACAAATCACCAGTGCATCGGCATCTTGAAGCGGCGCGTACATATGGCCCCCAAAACTAATGCGCTCCCCAAAACGCTTGCGGATATTGTCCATGGCCTCGGGATCGAAAGCTTCCACTGTGGCGCCGTGGTCCAAAAGCGCATGGATCACATCGATCGCAGGTGCCTCACGAATATCATCCGTCTCCGGTTTAAACGCGAGCCCCCAAATAGCGATCTTTTTGCCCTTGAGGTCCTGACCAAAATGAGCCAATATTTTAGGGATTTGTATGGTTTTTTGGCCCTGGTTCACCCCAATTACGGCGTCGAGAATTTTAAACTCATAGCCCGCATCGCGGCCGGCCTTCTGAAGGGCCTTGACGTCTTTAGGGAAGCATGATCCGCCATAACCAATGCCGGGGAATAAAAAGCGTTTGCCAATACGGCTATCGGTGCCCATCCCTACACGTACTTTATCGACGTCTGCGCCGACCATTTCACAATAATTGGCCACTTCGTTCATAAAGGTAATCTTAGCCGCCAAAAATGAATTGGCGGCATATTTTGTAAGCTCCGCGGATTTTTCATCCATCACTATCACCGGATTGCCTGAGCGTACAAAAGGGGCATAGAGTTTTTGCATGAGTGCCGTGGCCCGCTCACTTGAGGATCCAACGACAATCCGCTCTGGTTTTAAGAAATCGTCTACAGCAAAGCCTTCACG
>DDCS01000131.1:3033-19286 GCA_002335345.1 Flavobacteriaceae bacterium UBA2000
CACTTTTTCTGCAGTCCCTACAGGCACTGTGCTTTTGTCCACAATCACTTTGTAACTCGTGATGTAACGGCCAATCTTATCAGCAACCCCAAGGACATAGGACAAATCGGCTGAGCCGTCTTCATCTTCGGGAGTGGGTAAGGCCAAAAAGATAATTTCTCCGTGGTCTAAGCCTTGGTGTAAGTCCGTCGTAAAGGTGAGGCGGCCTGCTTTAATGTTGCGTTCAAACAAGACATCAAGGTGGGGTTCATAAATCGGCACTTTGCCCGCCTGCATCATGTCCACTTTAGCTTGGTCGATATCCACGCACAAAACTTCATTGCCTGTTTCGGCCAAACACGTCCCAGTCACGAGCCCTACATATCCTGTTCCTACTACGGTAATTTTCATGAGTTATCTTATTTGTTTTATTTCTTTTTTCTTTTGAGCGGCACAAAAATACGTTATGCCTGAGGGTTTTGCTATTGTTTTATTCTTGTTTTTCAGGTTTTTCGGTGCTTTTGTCTTTGGGCAAAAACATCAGTAAGGCCCAAATAAGCCCCACATAGTAAGCCCCGATTTGACGATGAAACATATTTTCTGCCATGAGAAAAATCACTGCCGCCATGACTAGCGCACTAGGGTAGAGTGATCTTCTATGCTTGAAAAAACTAGCGATCAATCCTGCGGCAAACAGCATCATTGCGAGCAGACCACTCCCCAAATAAAGATCCAAAAACTGATTGTGTACATTGTATTTTTTGGTCAAAAACCAGGCTTTTTTTATCGGGTTATCGATGTCACTTTCATAACAATTGAGCATGTCTAAATTGGTTTGGGTAAAGCCATTGCCGGTGACCGCTACAGACTGCTGTAGGACCAGATCAAGGGCACAATCCCAGATGACCATGCGCGGTTCTAAAGCCATCGTATTGGCCAGCAGCCCTTCCTGATGCTCCGGATTATTGTTGTAGAAAAACTGTTTGCGCAAGTCATTGCTCAAGACAAATGCCAAGGCCACAATCAAGGTGATCGACCCGCCAAAAAACAGGAGCTGTGGACCGCGTTTTTGACGATACCACAAGCTCAAGACAAAACTTAAAAGCAATACGACGATCGCGATCCGCGACACCAAAAACAGGATAAACGCCGCTTGTAGGATGATATTGGCTAGGTAATAGCCATTATTGGGGTCGAACTCTTTACGCAAAAGTTTATACGAAAAGATGATGCTCAGCACCGAAAGTAATCCGAGATAAATACGGTCCATAAGCAGCGCCTCGATGATGTGCGCCGATTCTAAAAACCCAAAACTCGCGCCTTGATTGAGTAAAATCACCAGGCGCACCAAAGAATAAATCGCGGCCGCCACCGAAGAATAAATGACCCCGTGCATTAGGGTTCTATTGTCCCGGACGGGATAAAGGAGCAGGGATAAGGCCCCCGCCAACAGCATTTTTTGAATTACCACAAAGTCTTGGCTAAAACGGCCCAAAACCCAGGCCTGAATCACGACAAATCCCAAAAACACCAGGACCCAAGACCAGGTGCTGCGCACAATATTTTTCAGCTCCGCTGTGTCGAATACAAAGGGAAACATCGCCGCCAAGGCAATCAACAATATATTAGGTAGCGCCCTAAAATAATCGTCAAAAGGCAAGGTAAAGAATAGCGCGAAACACAAATAAGGATATATGGAAAGGGCAATAACGCGCATGCTTGATTTTTAAAGGCTTAATTTAAGCATTAATGTTTAGTTTCTCGCCAAATGCACTAGGGGGCTTTGGGTTATTAAATGGTTTACACAGTGTTTTGCCTATTATCGTTCTAGGGTGCGTCATCTGCTGTACTATTTTAATTGCTTTGCTCAATGGCTTGCGCTAGCGATTTAGCTGAAGCGCTCCAGTTGTATTGATTTTGAATGGCTTCGGCAATTTGTTGGGCCGGATATTCTGGGTCATTTAGTGCTGCGTTCATCGCTTTTTCAAGAGACTCTGGCTGATTTAGATCGACCAGATAAGGGAAAAATTCAAAATCGACCATAGCAGTATTTCGGGCACAAACCACTGGTGTGCCCACTGCTGCCGCCTCAAGGGGTGGGATTCCAAAACCTTCGCCCAATGAGGGGTATACAAAAAGCGCGGCCGCCCGATAAAATGCCCAAAGATCTTCATGAGGTACACTGTCCAGCCAAATCACAGCCTCCAGTAGGGATGGATCCGATTGCTGCATGACGGCCTCAAGATCTGGGTCCATCCATTCTTTTTTGCCAATAAACACGAGTTTAAATCCTTGCTTGTGCAAGGCCAGAGTTTCAAAAGCGCGCCAGAGTGCTTTGTGGTTTTTTCGCGGTTCTACACGACTTACAAACAGGATAAACCGGTCCAACGCATAACCCGCAACGCGCTTTTTGGCCTTATCTAAGCTCATTTGTTGTGCGCTTACCGCGTTCGGGGTGATCACGATTTTCTGCGAATCAATACCGTAGCGGCGACTCAGTTGGTTTTGACCATAAGCCGAAACGGTGCAAAGTATTTTTGCCTTTTGAGCGCTGAGTCGAAACAATAATCCGTTCAGCCATCGATAAGTCCATGGAAAATGCGCTTTGAATTCTGGCTCCAAAAACAACAAATCGTGTATGGTCACTAAAGTGGGTGTAGGACACCACAAAGGGCTGATGTATTGGAAATGGGTGTAATCCGCAGCCTCTCGGCGCATGAGTTGAGGCAGATCCCAAAGCAGACGCCTGAATTTATTCGGCGTGGACAAGGTGATATACCGGCAGTTGTCCCCTGTGCCAAAGGCTTCTTGCATGGCTGCTTTAAAAGGCCCTACAAAAACAAAGACCCAGTCTGGCTTTAAGCCCATCAGAGCACGATACAGCCCGATCAGGTGGGTGCTGGTCCCTTCGTGCTTCTCTCCGATTTTATGCGCGTCTATTAGAATTTTCATCAGGGCGTGATTTGGGGCGGTTTATTTGTTTTCGCTCGACTGGAGAGGCTCTGAATTTGGAGCGGTTCTGAATTAAGATTAACCGCAGCCGTCAAGGCCAAGTATAAGATCATAAAATGAATCAGCCCGCGCTGGCGCCAAAGGTAGGTTTCTGTAACCATCAGCGCAACCATTAATAGGGCAAACCCGAGTTGAAACCAATCGCGGCGCTTCACGCCAGCGCGGGCAAGTTGCAACAGCAACACCACAAGCAACACCCCGCCGATCAGCCCCAATTCAAAAATGGTTTGCCAATATTGATTGTGTAGGTTGTAGGTATTGTAGCCACAGTAAACAAAATACCGATTTTGACCCTGGGCAATTTTCGCCTGACCGGCATTAATCCCATAACCGGTGAGCCAGGCCTGATCTTCGCTTAATTGCTCCACAAAGACCCGGGTAAAAAACACCCTCAAGGTCGTGCCCGTCCATGGGTAAATATCGGTAAACCCTTCACAGGTCCACGCATCGGCAATCGGGGTAGACTGTTGCTGTGCCCATCGCGCGCCCCACGGGGTTTGAGATAAGGCGACCACTGCAGCAACACCAACCACAGCAATTAAAATCAAGCGTTTGAGGCGCTTGCGATGGGTGTAAGCCTTGGCGACAAAGCCAATGAGCAAAGTGGTCAAAATGATGTTTTTTGACGAAAGGAGTATTAAAAATCCCAGATGGATTCCGCCAAGGATTAGCGCGCGCCTACTGCGGCCTTTTTCGGGAGCGTACACCAGCCAAAAAAACAGCACATAGGTGGCCGACACCGCCGAAACATATATGGCGTTAAGTTCCCAGAAATCTACTAATTCGTGGTAAAAAAACGGGGAGTAATCCCCTTGACCCACAGACCGCAGTGCGGCGCGCGCCACAGCGAACAGCGCCAACAAAGCCCCCGCAAGGCCCCCAATAAATACCCCTTTATGCCAAACCTTTTGGTCAAACTTTGGCCAAAATAAAAAAGACAGGGGCATAACCAATAAGGGCAATTGACGCCCGATACCGCGCAAAGATTTGCCTAAATCTTGGGTCCAAAAAAGCGAAAGCACAATGAGCCCAAAAAGAAGCATGGGCCACAAATAGGAAGGACGCCAATGGATTTGTCGGTGCCCCATGCCCATAAGCGCAACAGCCCCTAAAACGGCCAAAGCAATGGAGCTAAAGGTATAAGGCATAGGCACACTGATCAAAACCAGGCCAATAGCCCAACTCATTATCTCGTTTTGTGTGCTATGACTAAGGCTTCTGCTCATAAATTGATTTAAGAAACGTCAAATAAGCGGCGTTTATCTTGTCCCAAGAATATAGGGTTCTTATTTTTTGTGTGTTGGCGTGAATCATCTCTTGAACCTTGAGAGGTTCATGGTCTTGATCCAAAATTTGGCACACCTGGTCCGCATCGCGAAAATACAGAGCGTCTGGCCCTAATATGGCTTTGTTAAACGCGTTGTCGTGGGCCACAATAAAGACTTGACTGCCCATAGCCTCAAGCAGTGAAGGATTCGTCCCGCCGACACTATGTCCGTGAAAGTACAAGCGTGCATGATGTCTTAAATTATCCAAGAGCTCTTGGTTGTAGATCCCCCCTAGAAAACGAATATTGGCTTGGTTTTCGTATTTCTTTGCTAAGTAACGGCCAAAAGGCGTTGCCTCATGTTTCCCCACCACCAAACAAAGCCTTTGGTTTTGGCTTTTTGCCACCCCGTCTAATATCGTTTCAATATTATTTTCGGGTTCCATGCGCGCCACCACTAAATCGTAAGTCCCAGCAGAGACGCTGTACTGTCCTAAAACTTTAGCGTCAGGTTTTTCAAAAATCTCAGCCCCGTATGGAATGTACGTCGAACGCACTCCGTAAGTGTCTTTGAGATAGGCCTCAATGGCCGTATTGTCAGAAATCAAATAATCACTGCTTTTGACCGCCCAAGCCTCTGCTTTGGCCAGAAATCGCCGTACCAAAGGGTGGTATTTAGAGCGTTTCCACTCCAAACCATCCATATTTGTTGCGATCAAAGTTTTTTTGGGCAGTAGCGGATACCATAAGGAACTACTGGTGTAACCCAATTGCAGGAGAATATCAAAGTTTCTTTTTCTCGCGTCCAACAAACAATTCAAGTCGTAGATAAACTGTCCTGCGGTGCCCAGTTTATATTCAGGATCGTAACAGTGGACCAATCTCGCGCCCCCAAAATCCTTTTGTTGATAAGGGTGGTTGTGTGAGCAATACACGTAGACTTCGTGGCCTCGATCCGCCAGATACGGCGCAAACCACTCGGCAAATTGTTCAAATCCGCCGTGATGATTGGGAATCCCTCTGGTGCCAAAAATCGCTATTTTCATGCGCCCTCTTTTTTAAGGGCAAATGAACCGCCTATTAGAAACCCGACCATCATGTAGGGCTTAAAAATTCCCGTTACCACCATGGTCGCCGCGAGCATATAAAACCCTGCCGCGACAAGGACCCCGTTATATGATTTATGCGCCTGGCCTTTCGGATTGAGATAATTATATAAATAGAGCACAATAAAAATCGTGAAATAAAGCAAAAGGCCCAGGACCCCGGTCTTCATATAGACGTAAGCCACCCCATTGTGCACCGTGGGTAGATGCTGTATCATCTCGCCATTAAGCCGCAGCTCAAAACCAGCATCCACGGTTGAACCAAAACCCTTTCCTTGCAACCATTTGCGCTCTTGATCAACCTCGTTGAGCACCAAACTGGCTTCGTAGGCGCGCCAACGCGGCCAAAGCGAGCGCCTGTCTTTGAGATATGTGTCAAATTTGATCGGCTCAAAGGTCTCGGTATAAGAATTCTTTACTTTGGCTAAAAAGCCTGTCAAAACGGTTTGGTTTTTTTGCTCTTCTGGTTCATATTGACTCAGAAAAAATGCAAATCCAGCACCAAAGCCGAGCAAAACAAGCCCCATAACCACCCCCTTGGCGTTGAGTTTAAGGTAACCGTAATAGGCCATGATCATCAACAAAAGAACGACGATCATGGTTCTGGAAAAATACAATAAGAACGAAAAAATCAAGGCGGCAACCGCGATTTTGTAAAACAAGGTAAACCGTGTTTTTTTGATGGGCAAATCCCGGATACAGGCCACCAAGAACAAGGCCACCATTTCAACGTGGTTTAGTTTGCCAAAAAGTTCTCTAAATTTTTGGAGGTTTGGCCGATAACGCAATAGTCCGATGCCAATATCCAACAGGTGCAGCAGGGCGAATCCAAAACCCACCAGAACAATTAAATTGTAAAAATCTGCCTTTGACCTTAGCTTTTGTACGGCATAATAAGTCGCTAACATTACCGTCAATGGCCGTAAGAAATAAACCAGATCCTTGACAAAGCCATACACCCCCGCTTGGCGTGTAAAAATCCCGAGGGAACCCACAGCCATCATCGCCAAAATCAAAAGCACTATTTGAGATAATCCTTTGGACATACGTCCGTTAAAATGAAGCAGTAAAACCGCAAGCGCAACCACAAAGCTCAGCTCTACGCTCTCGGCCCATAGGGCAATAATTATGGCCACTAGGCCTATTTTTGCAGTTAACTGATTCATTCTTGTTGTGTGTAGCCGAAGGCCTCAAAATCCTTGGCGTATAATTGATTTAACCCCGCTTTAGCGCGCGGAGTCAAAGCCTCTTTTCTTGATTTTCTATCATGCCCTAGGGCAAAATATTTTATCAAACTTGGCTGTTCGCCCCAAATCCGAACCACCCTTTTCCATGACCCAGCGGCTTTATTGGCGTGCGGCATGGAAACACCCTGAATTCCGGTTTTTTCTTTGGGATAGACCAATTCTTGGTCCAATCGCTCCAAATGCCCGACATAATCAACCAGTAATTGGCCTTGATTGTCATGAAGATAATCGTATTGAGGCAAGAAAAAAAAGTGTTGTTGCTTTATTTTTTCAGGCAGTACATTTTGAACAAAATTCTCAAAACTCAACACCCTGGCGTACCCCAAAAAGTGATAGCAAGACAGGGCTCTTTGATAAGGGTCGCGCACCAATGCCCACTTAAAATAGTTTTGAAAATTATCCTGCGAGAGATAACCAAATTGGGTGTATTGGGCCGCGGTGAGATGCGCTAAACGCTCGGGACCTTTTTCAGTATTTAATTTCGGACGCAAAAGCAACACCGCGCGCTCAGACCAATTTAACCCGAGGTCCGCAAGGTACATTTGTTCGACGCTTTGACCGGCCACCTTAGGAATATGGACAAATACCGTTTTGTGTTTATGACTGATCATTTTTGAGCGATTATCTTGTTTACCCCCCACAAATCCAGAACAGGTTTTTGAGTGAGTTCTTCTATTTGCCGCAAAGACTCAATATTTTGACCCAAGAGCTGAGCGCTTAATTGCTCCGGTAGTTTTTCTTCAGAGGGGCGCCCGCCAAATAAAAAAGCCTTAACACGATCCCGGGAGGATTCCCCCATGATGCTGTGAAAAAGCGTTCGCGCCCATGGGGTGCGTAGCGCATTTAGCGTCCCTTGATGCTTGTAGGCCAGGGTCTGATTGTGTTGGTCCGTCGCGCGCTCCAGTTTGTAGTGGTCCACGCTTAAAAACTCGGCTAAATCAGCAAAGGCCTTTTCTTGACCCTGAACCCATTGTTCAAAAATCATCACATGAATTTGTGCCTTTGGAAAAGCAGCATAATACGCCTTAAGCGGGCCGATATAATCGCTCCATTCCATGTAGCGATTGCCCCCTCCCCAATGTCCTGACAGTGGAGCGTGTATGGCTTGTTGGAAATTCTTGCTTTGGTCATAACCGACGCTTTTTGCCATCAAATAATGACTAAAAGCCCGCTCTACTGGGTGGCGCAGGCTAATTACAATTTTGGCCTTAGGATTATGTGCTTTAATGGCTGCAGCCGTTTCCTCATGCCATAAATAAGACGGGCTTATATCCCCTTTTATTTGGCTTGGCTTGGCCTGAGAAAAAAGCGCCCGATAAACTTCAGGACTTTGGATAATTTTTGTGTGATACTCCTGCTCAGGCTTAGGCAAGGCGTAATCTTGAGGTTGGCTTGAACTGACTTTTGAAAAGTAATTCAGCTCTTTAACCCGAGGCACATAAATATCGGGATGTTTGGACAAATATTGGTAGAGGGTCGTGGTGCCAGAACGCGCGGCCCCAACCACAAAAAAATCGACTTTAAACTCTTGCCCTACCACGTTAAAAATGTTTTAATCCGATCCGTTTTATACACATAAAGTACCGCGGTAAAGTTCCAGGCCATCATGCTTGCTGCCGTGGCCCAAGCAGCGCCATTCATCCCATAGATTGGAATCAAATAGGCGTTAAGCGCTATATTCAAAACAAGAGCGCTCGCCACGATCCATTGAAAGGCCTTTTGTTTGCCCGTCATGTTTAGATAGACCCCCACCGATCCGCAAAACGCATTAACGGCTTGGCCCAAAAGTAAAATCAGCAAAGCGCTTTTTGCCCCCGTGTAGGCTGCCCCAAACCAAGACAAAATCCACTCGGCGCCCAGAGCCAAAATCAAAATTGCTGGCGCTGTTGAGAAAAAGATCAGTCGCGTACTTTTTTTGACTTTTAGAGCAAGTGCCTCGAGCGCCCCCCGGTTATAGTCCTCGGCTATTTTGGGTGCCAAGACCGCATTAACTGAGGCTAAAGCCACAGATAAAAGTAAGGTGAGTTTTACCGCAACACTATACACGGCCACGACGGCGTAATTGTCAAATTGCTTGAGCATCAAAACATCGAGGCTTTGCATGAGCAAAAATGAGGCTGCACTGATCGCCATTGGGGCTGATCGTCTTAAGATTTCCTTGGTGCTTATTGGCGCAGAAGGCTGAAATACGTTTAAGGGGGGTTGGGAAAAATAATAGAGCAAAAAGGCGGTGGAGGACAGTGCCAAAAAGACGAAACTGCCCAAAAACACATGGACTAACCACTGAGGTTGCCCTAAAACGACCAAAGCAACAACCCCTACAAAGAAAATTAGATAACGCAGAATATTGCGAAACAATTCCGAAACGTAGATTCTATCAATGGCGCGCAGCACATCAATATTAAGCATCGCTATGGCATAAAACAATAGGCCGGTAAACGTTTGGTAGACCAAATCGCCGATGGGTTTAGCCCCAAGGGCTGAAACAATTGGATCCAATGCGTATAACAAACCATTTAGCCCTACAGAAAGGGCAACCACCAACAAGATCATGCTGCGATAGACTTGTCGGATTTGCCCGAGATTATTCTGTGCGCTGTAGAGCCCCGAATAAAAGATAACGGATTGCTGCATGCCAAATAAGGCAATGGCTCCGACAAATAATAGCAATGCCCGGCTGTAATCGTATTGGCCCACTAGGTCAGGAGACAATTCATTGGTCAAGTAAAGTGTGCCCAAGAAAAAGAGCCCCACACCCAGAAGGCGTAGGGACAATACCCCAATACTTCGGCCTGTAATTGAATTGATATTTACTTTGCCTGACAATAAATTCATAGGCTGGATCGCTGAGGTTAAGCGACTAAGCCGCTGAAGCGTACTTTTTCCCTTTGAGATACAAGCCCTTTAGCCAAAAGAATCCGAAAAATAACACCACTAATCCTAAAGGAATCAGCGTGCCTTTTTTATCAAAAAAATCAGCCGTCATAACCAGTCGAGGGCTGTTCACCACAGCGACAACAGAACCGTATTTGGTGCGTTCGGCCATAAGTTCTTTGTTCTCTTCAATCAGCTCAGTTTTTTTCTCGACCAATTGATGCAGGTTCGTATTGTTGATGCGTATCGTTGGAATATTCAGGTCATTGGTCATAATGGCCTCGGCCTCATTCTTTCCAGAATATTCGGCAAAAAGCGCATCGATCAGCTCGATGGTCTTATTATTGCGCTCAATGCGTAAATCGGTTTCGGCAACCACGACTTCTTTGATGGTGTTAAAATTGTCATTGCTGTTTAAATACGCCAATATTTTATCCAAAACCTTCGCATTTGGCGTGTTGGTGGTGACCGTTATTTTGTGATAGTGATATTGCGGGTAAAATATCTCAGAAACCATGAGGTCTTCCTCGGTTTCAATACGCGAAATATACGTGTCTATATTGCGGTCATTGGGCTCGCTAACCTTTAAAAGATCGTTAACACTGACCACTGGCTCGATTAGAATCTCCAATATTTCTGGGGTCTCTGGGTTGAGTCCGACCTCTTTTAAGAATTGTTCGTCTATTTGTTTACACTTGATGTTAAGAATTTCAACAGCGTCATAAACATAGCTCGAGCTACCAAAGTTGTTCTGAACAATCATGACTGCTTGTCGTTTTGGACGCTGTGATTGCTGCCAAAACTTACCCGCAAAATGGCCTCCAACGATCATGATCGCCAAAGCAATCCAATATTTTTTGAGAAATTGTACCGCGTGATAGCCACGGGCCAACCATCCCAGATAAACATTTTTAAGTTTTTTCAACACGTAAAACAAGTCGACTTCTTCTGTGTGCTTTTCCATGGTGCTAATTAAATTTGGTGAATCACCTCAGCCAGAGCCTCTTGCCATGACCGAATAGGTTGTTGTAAGGTTTGTTCTATTTTATTGGTGTCCAATACACTGTATTTTGGACGTTTTGCAAAAGTAGGATATTCAGCGGTTTCGGCAAGTTTGACCCCTTCCAATTGATGGGTTTGTTTAAAGATTTCTTTGGCAAAGCCATACCAAGTGGTTTGGCCCCGATTGCTAAAGTGATACGTGCCATAAGGCGCTTGTTTTTCTAATAACCCCAAGAGGGCGTCTGCCAAATCCAAAGTGCTGGTGGGGCTGCCCGTCTGCTCGGTCGTGATGGTCAATGATTTTCCTTGGTCTGCCAGTTTAAGCATGGTCTTGAGAAAGTTGTGACCATATGGGCCATAAAGCCAAGACGTGCGTACAATATAGTGGGCCGGGTTAATCTCCTCAACAGCTTGTTCTCCTTGCAATTTACTCTGCCCATAAATCCCAAGTGGCGCCGTAGGGTGCGCTTCTAAATAGGGCTGATTGGCCTTTCCATTGAACACATAATCGGTGGAGACATGCAGCAGTGTTATGTCGCGTGCGGCACAGAGTTCGGCGAGGTTCCTAACCCCTAGGGTGTTAATGGCAAAGGCGCGATCTGGTTCGTTTTCTGCGGTATCTACTGCGGTATACGCCGCTGTGTTCAGAACAACGCTGGGGTTTTGCTCATCCAAAACACGGCTCATTTGGTCGGGTTGTTCCAAATCAAAGTCCTGACGCGTATAAAACTGCAACGTCATCTCAGGGAATGCCAAGCAGCGCTGGCGAAGGCTCTGCCCAAGCTGGCCACTGGCTCCTGTCACCAATATATTCTTCATGCGGTAGCGTCTAAAAACGTCGGCAATATTTGGTCCTTCTCTGAGACCAAAACATCATCATGTTTTAGATGCCAATCAATGGCAAGGGTTGCGTCATTATACAGAATTCCGCCTTCCGCTTCTTTGTTGTAGAAGGCATCGCATTTATAACAAAAAGTCGCCTCTGGGCTCAAAGTAATAAACCCATGAGCAAACCCTTTAGGCACAAAGAGTTGTATGCGGTTTTCTGCGGACAGCTCTATGCTGTAATGCTGTCCAAAAGTGGGGCTGTCTTTGCGCAAATCCACAATCACATCCAGGACTTTACCTGCTGAAACGCGCACTAATTTGGCCTGGGCATACGCTCCTGACTGAAAATGAAGGCCCCGCAGCACGCCGAATTTAGAGATGGATTGGTTGTCTTGAACAAAATTCACTTCAAGTCCGGTGACCTGGCGAAATGTTTCTGCGTTATAGGTTTCTGAAAAAAGCCCACGGGCATCCTCAAATTGCGGGGGAATCAAGCAAAAAGCACCCTTCAATGCCGTGTCAATACGCTCCATATTAATCCAATTGCATTAGGTGTTTGCCATAACCGCTTTTGAGAAGTGGTTTGGCTAGTTTTCTGAGCTGGGCTTGATCGATGTAGCCCATTCGATAAGCGGCCTTTTCTATGGCCCCGATTTTCAGTCCTTGACGGGCTTCAATAACTTGAACAAACTGAGAGGCTTGCATCAAAGAGCTAAACGTCCCTGTGTCGAGCCAAGCGGTGCCGCGATCCAGGACACTAACACTGAGTTCTCCCATGGCCAGGTAGGCATTGTTCACAGCGGTAATCTCGAGTTCTCCGCGCTCACTTGGGGCTATGGATTTTGCGATCTCTACCACACGATTATCATAAAAATATATGCCGGGAACAGCAAAATTAGACTTAGGCTTTGTGGGTTTTTCTTCAATGGAGAGGGCGTTGCCTTGAGCGTCAAATTCAACCACACCATAACGCTCTGGATCCTGCACGTGATAAGCAAACACCACGCCTCCGGTGGGATCATTTTGTGCTTGCATGAGTTCGCTTAGTCCTGAGCCGTAAAAAATGTTGTCGCCTAAAATCAAGGCGACTTTTTCCTTTCCGATAAAGTCTTCTCCAATAATAAAGGCCTCGGCCAATCCGTTGGGCTCAGGTTGAATGGCATAGCTGAAGGCACAACCCAATTGGGTGCCGTCGCCCAAAAGCTTCTTAAATAGCGGTAAATCCTCTGGAGTAGAAATGATCAAAATCTCTCGAATCCCCGCATACATCAAGGTGGTTAGCGGATAATAAATCATCGGCTTATCATAAACCGGCATGAGTTGTTTACTCACGGCCAAGGTCAACGGATGTAGCCGCGTGCCTGAACCTCCTGCCAAAATAATTCCTTTCATGATGCTGCGCTTTGTGGTTCGTTTAAGAGATTTGTTCTGTGTTTTTTAATCCGGCTTTAATTCCTTCGCTCCCTTCATTATTCTTGCGACAAACGCTCAGGATGTGCCAAATACCATTCTATCGTTTTGACAATGCCGGTTTCAAAAGTTTCTTCAGCCTTCCAGCCTAAGTTCTGCTCAATTTTAGTGGCATCAATGGCATAACGAAAATCATGCCCGGGCCGATCCCTAACAAAGGTTATTTGGTCCTTATACGCCCCTTGAGGCTTTGGTCTTAATTCGTCTAAGGCTGCGCAAATGCGCTCAGCAATGTATAAGTTATTGCGCTCGTTGCGTCCGCCGATGTTATAGGTTTCTCCCAAAGTGCCTTGATCGAGCGCTTTTTGTATCCCCTTACAGTGGTCTAAAACGTAAAGCCAGTCCCGAATATTTTGACCGTCTCCATAAATCGGGATGTCCTGTCCCGAAATCGCTTTGCGTATGATCGTTGGGATGAGTTTTTCCCAGTGTTGATTCGGGCCATAATTATTAGAACAATTTGTCGTCACCACAGGAAATCCGTAGGTGTGAAAATAACTCCGGGCCAGCATATCCGATCCTGCCTTGGAGGCGCTATAGGGGCTGTTCGGGGCATAAGGGGTGTCCTCGCAAAATAGTCCGGTTTCACCCAAGGTTCCATAAACCTCGTCGGTTGAAACATGCAAAAATCGGGCGTGGGCAAATTGATTTTTTATGGCATTTGGCCCTTCCATCCAATGCTCATAAGCCGCATGTAATAGTTCAAAAGAACCCAGTAAATTGGTTTCTACAAAAGCTCTAGGCCCCGTTATGGAGTTGTCTACATGAGACTCAGCGGCAAAATGCACCACTGTATCAAACTGATGTTCCTCAAACAATTGTTTTAATAGATTCTTGTCACAAATATCGCCCTGGACAAAAGTGTAGTTCTTTAGGCCCTCGAGGGTTTTTAGATTGTCTAAACTGCCGGCATAAGTCAACTTGTCTAAAACAACCCAATGCGCCTCACTAAGGGGCACGAAGTGGTTCACATAGTTTGAGCCGATAAAGCCTGCGGCCCCAGTGACCAATATTGATTGCGCGTTTGTGCTTGAACGGTGATTTGTTTCCATCAAGGGCAAATGTCGGAATTTTCGATGAATTCTAAAGTTGTGGATTGTCGAATAATCGCCATACGTCTCAAAAAACCAACTATGGTTGTCAAGCCTATGTTTTTATGCTAGACACTGTTAAGAAAACACAACCCCTCAGTGCCAAGTAATTAGTCTGCTTGTGTGATTTGCTCAATGATTTTTTCGGTAATCACATAGGTTGGGCGCACCCCGGTCGTGCCTAGGCCTCCTGAGGCAAGTGTACTTCCTGACTCGAGCGGATTATCAGAGGCATAGTAGGCATAACGCACCGCCACAGAGGCGTTAATACTCCCTCTTATTTTTGAGGCTGCTTGAATCGCTTTCTGATAATGCGCCCCTTCCATCTCAAGCCCGATCACATCCCATGAAGAATTGTGGAAAAAACTCAAAATATCTTTGTTCTGCAAGGAGGTCCCCAGAACAGTAATCATGGTGCCTGAAAAAGCGTTATGGCCTTCAAAATCTTTGAGTTTCAGCTTATTCTTAAATGGGTAGTTGTCTGCAGTCCCTTCAAATATGTGGGCCCTAGGAATCATAATATCTCCTTTGCCCCCTTCTAAAATACCGGCTTTTCCCATAATGGAAATCGAGACAACAGGCATAAATTTTGTCTTTCCGGAAAAATTAAATGGCTTGAGCAATTCATCCATGGTTTCATAGGCTTGCTCCCCAAAAGCATAGTCCATTACAATGAGAATAGGGGCGTTCGCGTTCGGGTTGTTATAGCGAGAAGGCATTGCCTTGGCTAAATCTATGATTTGAACGTCAATATTGGCTTGGCTTTGGTCGTCTAAATAGGTCATCCCGTTTTTTTCGGCAAATTCCTGAACCTTTTGTCGGTCACTTTTATTGGTGTCTTGACTTAAATATTCATAAAGGGCTAAGCTCGATTTTTTGGCCGCTTCTTTTGGAAGTGCCTTTGCGGCGTAAAGGGTGTTCATTACGCTGTGCATGTTGGCGCTGATGACATGCATTGGGCGTTCTGTCGCGCCCATTTGCGTCAGCGTTTCTTTGATGCGCTTGGCCCATCGCTCCCCGTGAATGTGGTGCCCTAAGCGCTCTCGCAATACAGGGCTGAACGAAATCTGACGGGCCTTAGTTTTGTCGATAACCTCATCGATCGCCCCTTGGCCTAAATGATAGATCAGCCGGATAAAATGGTCTGGGTCTTGTTTCTGGGCAAAAAGCGGATAAGACAATTGGACCTCCTCATAGGTGCGGCCTAGAAAACTCGCGGCATGCATGAGCGCGAGTTCGCGCTGAGACTGGGTGATTTCTTCTTTTTGGGTCGCGGTCTCGGCAAATTTTTGCCAATCTCTGCTCAGGATCCAGCCCTCTTCTTTGCTCACAAGGACCTGCTTCATAATCTTGTGAGACTCTATATACATAAAAGTCAAGTGGGTCAGAATATCATAAATCTCACTGCGCCCGCGTGTGATCACTATATTCATCTGTTGCTCGTCAATTCGATAACAATGGCGGCGACGTTTTGGGGGGATTATTGCGGGGATATGAGATTTGTTGTAGCCCTCGTCACTGGTCAGGCTAATAAATTGACATTGTTCGATCCCATAAGGCAATCGGTCCATAATGTAGACCATGCCTTGAAGCTCTATTTTTTCTTCGGCAATGGATCCATAAATTTCAGGGCGTAAGGTCAAAAGGGCTTCTCTGAGCGCGGTTCCACTAATGCCCATTGGTTTATAAAACCCACGGTTAAACAAATGTCGCATGGTGATGTACACCCGCTCGATCGCGTTAGAACTCTCCTGAGCTCTTGTGCGCGTATGTCCTAATTGTTGACTCATTTTCTAGGCAAAGATACACTAATTGTGCGCCCACTGACTCAAAGGTTCCGCCAGCGCGCGGTCATTGGCCAATCTTGGAACCTTATTCTGTCCTCCAAATCGCCCTAAACTTTTCATCACTGCATTAAAGCCCCCGCCGCTCACTTGAGTAATTTTTAACGGCTGTAGCACCTTGCCTTGAATCAAATCCGCATAATAAACATTTTGCTCTTGGAGTTTCTGATCCAGGGCTTGGGCAAAAGCCGTAAGGTCTGAGGGCAGGCGCTCAAACTCGACAAACCACTCGTGGTAGGGCGGCTCCTGGCTCTCTGGGGTGATTTGTGGCGCCACCGTGAACTCCGTAATACTTCCGCCGCATTGTTGCAAAGCGTGGGTCATGCTTTCCTCAACTTCTTTGCCAATCACATGCTCCCCAAAGGCCGAGATAAAATGTTTTAGTCGCCCACTAACCCTTATGCGATAGGGCTTAAGGTTCGTAAATTGAACCGTATCTCCAATATTATACCCCCAAAGTCCCGCATTAGTTGAAATGATCATGACATAATCCACACCGAGTTCTACTGTTTCGAGGGTGTGCCTGCGGGGCG
>DDCS01000131.1:19328-21542 GCA_002335345.1 Flavobacteriaceae bacterium UBA2000
CCTTCCGATGCCGGGTATAGTTCTATGCTGTCTGTTCTGCGGCCAATGAGTTGTTCAAACTTTTTGCGATACGGCTCAAAATTCACCCCGCCATAGACGAATAAATTAAAATTAGGAAACAATTCGCCCACGGGTTTGCCTGTGGTTTTGATTAGTTTTTCAAAATACATTTGTACCCAAGACGGGATGCCACTGATTAATGCCATGTCCTCTTTCTTGGTCTCTTGCACGATCGCCTCCACTTTGGTATCCCAGTCTTCGATGCAATTCACCGCCCAAGACGGCATTCTATTGCGTTGTAAATAACTCGGCACATAATGCGCCACAATGCCCGAGAGACGCCCCAGTTGAACGCCATTTTTTTCACTCATAACGGGAGACCCTTGAAGGAAAATCATTTTACGGGAGACAAAGCCCGCATTTTTGGTTTGATGGATATAAAGCAGCAGGGCGTTTTTTGCATTTTCAATGTGGTGCGGCATTGACGCTTTGGTAATGGGTATGTATTTAGCCCCAGAAGTTGTCCCGCTTGTTTTGGCGTAATACAATGGTTTTCCTGGCCAAAGAACATCTGAGGCGCCCGAAACCATTTGATCCACATAAGGTCTTAAGGCCTCATAATCACGAATGGGCACCTGAGCTACAAAATCCTGGTGCGTGTGAATTTGTGAAAAATTGTGATCGGCACCGAATTTTGTGCCTTTGGCCCCTTGAATAAGCGCGGCAAATACCTTTTGTTGGGTTTTAATAGGGTCCTTGGCCCAGCGCTCAATTTTCCTTGCCGCAATCGCGGCAAGTCTCTTGGCAAAAAAAGCTTTTATTCCCATTAATTAAAATCTATAAAGTTTGTTGGATTGATGGGGTAGCCATCGCTCCACAATTCAAAGTGTAAATGTGGCCCTGTTGTTAAAGCTCCTGTATTTCCTGATGCCGCAATGACCTCTCCTGATTTCACCAAATCTCCTTGTGCCACAGATAGGGACGCATTGTGTTTATAAACGGAAATCAAATTATCCTTGTGCCGCAGGACCACAACATATCCTGTGTCAGCGGTCCATTCTGCCAAAATCACAGTGCCGTCAGCGGTCGCTTTGACCGGGGTGTTTTTAACCGTCGCAACATCAATGGCAAAATGTTTTTCTTCGGGATCATACGTCCCTGTAATAACCCCAGAAACCGGTGGAAAAAGCACAAAATCTTGACCCGATTCATCGCTTAAGGGATTGTATTTGTCTTCTTGTTGAACGCGTTCGCGCAATAAGGAGTCTTCTTTAGACGCCGCCAATAGCTGAGCATCGACCTCGCGAGCAACCGCTTCTATAATCGAATCTTTGTTCAGAGCTGAGGGTTTTAAATTGCCTGTCAACACCTCGCGAATGGATTGAAGATAGGTGTCATTGGCTGCCAAACGCTGTTGCAGGGAATCGGTTAGTTCGCTGAGACTTGCCGCTTGCTTGATTAGTTTTGTTGACGCGTAGCCCGGAATATATTCGCGCAAGGGGGTTAACGCGATGAGCAGGGTCGTGCCTAAAATTAAGCCCAAGGCTGAAAAAACGGTGATCACAAAAACATTGAGCCTGTTGAGTCTAAATGAAAAACGCTCCTCAAAAGTGTCTTCGTTCAGCACTAAAAGTCGGTACTTGTGTACCAACCTTTTTCTAAAACTTTTTTTACCTGAAGTCTTACGGGCCATGTGTTAAGGCTTATAAAAACAAATGTACGCGGATTCTCTGAAACTTAAGGTCAAAACGCCGTATGTTAGTATTTCTTGTTACATTTGCTAATAAATTCTTACTCCATGACTGCACAAATTTTGCCCTTAGTAATCGGTGCCCCACAAATTATCTTAATCGTGGTGGTTGTATTGTTATTGTTTGGTGGAAAGAAAATCCCTGAACTCATGCGTGGACTGGGCAGTGGAATTAAGGAGTTTAAAGACGCTTCCAAAGAAGATAAGTCTGAGCAATCCGAAGACGGAAAATAGTCCTCTTATTGCTTGACTCGAGGGTCAAAACACGCCTTTTATTTTATCCTATTCTTTTTGGCTTTGATCCCCGCTGAGGGGTGAACCCTTGGGTTATCGACACAGGGTCTAACGCAGGGTCGTGTCGCTACTTATCTGGAGTCGCTACGAAGTTGATGGTGCGCATAATTGACTCGAGCTCAAACTGCAAATCTCTCTTTCCCATGGACGGGGCATAACTAAAGCCCTCG
>DDCS01000050.1 GCA_002335345.1 Flavobacteriaceae bacterium UBA2000
GCAGCAGGATAACCCTCTGCATGGATGTATGATATTTCCTTTAGTTTTAAGGCCCCTTCTAAGGCCACCGGGAAATTCACCCCGCGCCCTAGATAAAGTGCATTTTGTGCCATGACCATGTTACGGGCAATCTCTTTAATTACGCCATCGCTTTCTAAGGCTTGCGCAACTAACTCAGGAATTTGCTCCAACTCATAGAGGTGTTGACGATAAACGGACTCCGAAATCGATCCCTTTTCTTTGGCCAATTTCAAAGCCATCAAAGTCAATATCGTTATCTGAGTGGTGAAGGCTTTAGTCGAGGCAACCCCAATCTCTGGACCCGCATGAGTATAACTTCCTGCATCTGTTTCACGGGCAATAGAAGAACCTGCCACATTACAAACACCGTAAACCAAAGCACCATGGCTCTTAGCGAGTTTAATTGCCGCCAGAGTATCAGCGGTTTCCCCACTTTGAGAGATGGCGATCACCACATCTTTTTTAGTGATAATAGGATTGCGGTATCTGAACTCCGAGGCATATTCAACCTCAACAGGGATACGCGCCCATTCTTCAAAGATATATTCAGCGACGAGACCCGCGTGCCACGAAGTTCCACAAGCCACAATAATAATACGATCCGCTTGAATGAAGCGTGAAAGATAATTATCAAGGCCGCTTAGTTTTATGAGCCCCTCAGAAGGTAATAAACGTCCGCGAAAGGTATCCAATATGGCGCGAGGTTGCTCGTAAATTTCTTTAAGCATAAAGTGGTCATACCCGCCTTTTTCGATTTGCTCCACACTGAGACTCAATTCCTGAATGGCAGAATCTAAGCGGATATCCTCCTTTAAGTCACGAACGCGAACGTCACGCCCGAGACGCAATACGGCCATTTCATGATCCTCTAGATAAATGGCTTGATTCGTGAATTCAATAAAAGGAGTGGCATCACTGGCAATGAAAAACTCATTCTCCCCTACGCCGATGGCCAAAGGGCTTCCGAGCTTAGCCACAACAATCTCGTTAGGCTTCGTCTGATCGAATACGGCTATTGCGTAGGCGCCTTCCACCTCTTTTAAAGCCAACTGTACTGCTTTTCCTAATTTAACGTTGTTGGTCTTTTTTACCTCCTCAATCAGGTTGACTAAAACCTCGGTATCCGTGTCGCTATGAAATACATAGCCGCGTTGTTGGAGTACTGTTTTTAGAGACGCGTAATTCTCAATTATGCCATTATGCACTAAAATTAGATCTCCGCTGTTTGAGGTATGTGGGTGAGAGTTAACATCATTGGGGACCCCATGGGTTGCCCAACGGGTGTGGCCAATACCAATTTGCGCTTGTGGTACGCCTTGAGCAGAGAATTTCTCAGCCAAAGAACTGACCTTGCCTTTAGTTTTACACAAATGGGTGTGTGCCCCATCATACAAGGCAATTCCNNGTTCGTCTAAAAAATTACTCCGGCTTGGTGTAGTATAATTCCAAACGCAGTCGTTTTTCAGGGTCAGAAGCTAAATTGCCATGCAATGCGGTGCCTTGAGGAGCGACAATAGCCCCTCCGGGGATGCGGTCAAATCCTTGTTCTAAAAGCGGGGTTTGCATATCAAAAAAGCCTACATAGGATACATTTTGAGAAACTACCAAACCTAAAGACACATTGGTTGAATCTCGGTTAATGAGATTACTCACATGTGCGGTCAGTTTAATTTTATAATATTCTCCGCGATCGTCACTGCCGCGAACCAAACGCCCTAAGTGATTGGTAATCGCATCGATTGGGGGAAGATTTGAGGTCAAGTCAATTGCATAATCGGCCAAGATTGCACTGTTTTTGGTATCAAATACCATAAGGCGTTCGGGCTCCTGGCTCGGACTATTTATTTTATCCTGGTCGACGTAAAAAATCAAATTGGCTTCATTGACAAGCCAACCTTCCTCACGCAACTCCTGCAGATCATCAAGGCCATTTTGATTGTCATCGTTACCGAATAAATCAATGATCGTGGCGATTCCATCATTCCCATCGACGTACAAGGTTTCTGCGCCCTGAATAGAATCTCCCGATTCTATAGCCTGTGTTACCTCAGTCGGCCACTGGTGATCAAAAACATTAACCTTAATGGCAGAAAAATTCAAATCGTATGAAAAAACGTCTCGAATAATTTCTCCATCGTCATTGGTGGATTGATTTCCTGAGTCATCAAAAGTTGAGGTCTCCGCAGAGTAGTATAGTGTAATTTTTCCTTCCGTGGGATCAAAAATAGTTTGATGCCCACTTCCGTCGACTGGTTCCGCTTTAAAGTAAATACCCCGGAAGTAATCTTTAAAATTGTTGTTATTGAGAAGGACCTCTTGGTTTTGTTGGTCCCAAATTTTTTCTTGGAAATATTCTAGGGGCAATTCCAGATTAATGCCGGGATTAAAACTAAGGGTGTCCAGGTCCTCGATAATGAATTCATCTACCTCATTGCTCGCCACAAATTCAGGAATTTCTACAAGTAGCGTTCCGAGCTGATCTTGAAAGGTTTGTCTTTGATCTGAAAAATATTGTTGTGGATCTGCAAAACCGGTGGCTGGATCAAAATCGCGCAAGAAATAATTGGACTCGTATATCGAAAGTTTAATTGGATCACTACCAAAGATAGAATCCAAGTCAAATACCGGATTTCCCTCGTCATCCGTATCTGAAGTACTGTAATAAGGAAGGGTCAAAACAACTTTTTCCAAGACTGGATTAAGGGTGTCCACAGAAAATGCAGGGTTATTCGCCGACAACACCACCTGAGTTAAAAAGTCGGCAGAATGAGGGCCAAATAACGGATCATTGTAATACCCAAGCTTATAGCTCAATTGATTGTTAGACTGCACTGGCCCGACAAACCTACTGTAGGCGCGCACAGAAAAAACAGTGTCCGGGGTAGTATAATTTTGATCGATTAAATCCGTGTCAAGATTGGTAAAACTCTCATCACATGAGGCAAAACCAATGATCACTAATAAAACCCAAAGAAAATGAGGAATACGCTGTGTCACGTTCATAAATTTAGAGAGCCTAGGCTCCGAGGACTTTTGATTTGTAAAAATCGATATAAGCCTGAGAAAATTCATCTTTATTATGAAAGTTTAACACAGGGCATGTCGCTTTTTTGAGATAAGCGGATAATTCATCGGACAAATCCGGAGAACCTTCTATAACTGCATCGGAGTGATCGATCGCGGTTTTCATGATATTGAGGTAGCTCGGCGTGTCTAGATGTGCGTATTGTGCGCCATCAATTCCATCAAAACTTATTTTCTTGGAAAGGTCTTGACATAATGTACCCTCAAAGTCTTGACTGTAAAGTGAGGTCACAATTTTACAACCATCAAATAAGGGCTCATTTCCATAATAGGTTCTCAAATAAAGCGGCAATAAAGAAGCGAGCCAACCGTGCACATGAATGATATCAGGGCCCCAATTGAGTTTCTTTACTGTTTCGACCACCCCTTTGGCAAAAAATAAGGCACGCTCGTCATTGTCCTCAAAAAGTACACCGTCTTCGTCGGCATAAGTCGCTTTTCGCTTGAAATAATCGTCATTGTCAATGAAATAAACCTGCATGCGCTCTTTTGGAATAGAGGCGACCTTGATGATCAGTGGCATATCCATGTCATTAATCACCAAATTCATTCCCGATAGACGAATTACTTCGTGTAGTTGGTG